>JANYAN010000506.1 GCA_025361305.1 Burkholderiales bacterium | reverse complement strand
CCGCGCATGGCCGAGTACACCGATGGCATCGAACGCATCAACATCGAACTCAGCCTGCGCAACAAAATCAGGCTGTGCGACGAGCTTGACGACTTTTTCCGCAAGGGCAACCTGCCGCTGGGCAAGTCTGATGACGCCAGCGACATTCCTTCTGCTGAATTGCTGGAGGAAAGGGTAAGCCAGGCGCTGGCCCTGGTGGCCGATGTGCGCGCCCTGTGGGCCGGCTGGCTGCAGGGTGTCGAGCCGCTGTTCATGCAGTTGCAGGACCACTCGCTGCGCGCCAGCTGGAAAACCCAGTTGCGCGCTCCCCTGCAGGCGATCTTTACCGGCGTCTCGTTTTTGCCGATTCTTGAAGAATGCAACGCCATCCACAAACGTGTGCTCAAGGGCCGTGTCTGGGCCGCCCTGCACATGCATGCAGGTGACGGCAATGTGCATACCAACCTGCCGGTCAACAGCGACGACTACGAGATGCTGCAGACCGCGCATCAGGCCGTCAAACGGATCATGGTACTGGCGCGCGCGCTCAACGGCGTGATTTCAGGTGAGCATGGCATCGGCATCACCAAGCTGGAATTTCTCACCGATGACGAGCTGCAGCCATTTGCCGACTACAAGCTGCTGGTCGATCCCGACGGGCACTTCAACAAAGGCAAGCTGCTGCGCCACGCGCAGGCCGACTCCGATACCTCGGTCTACGCCGACCTGACCAACGCCTACACGCCCAGCTTTGGCCTGCTGGGGCACGAATCCCTGATCATGCAGCAGTCGGATATCGGGGCGATCGCCGACAGCATCAAGGACTGCCTGCGCTGCGGCAAGTGCAAGCCCGTCTGTGCGACGCACGTGCCTCGGGCCAACCTGCTGTACAGCCCGCGCAACAAGATTCTGGCAACCTCGCTGCTGGTCGAAGCCTTCCTGTACGAGGAGCAGACCCGGCGCGGCGTGTCGATCAAACACTGGGAAGAGTTCGAGGACGTGGCCGATCACTGCACGGTCTGCCACAAGTGCGAATCGCCTTGCCCGGTGAAGATCGACTTCGGTGACGTCTCCATGAACATGCGCAACCTGCTCCGCAAGATGGGGCGCAAGACCTTCCGGCCCGGCAATGCGGCGGCCATGCTGATGCTCAACGCGACCAGCCCGCAGACGATCAAGTTGCTGCGTTCGGCCATGGTCGGCATCGGCTTCAAGGCCCAGCGGCTGGCCAACGATCTCTTGCGCGGCCTGGCCCGGGCGCAGACAGCCAGGCCGCCGTCGACCCACGACAGGGCGCCGCTCAAGGAGCAGGTGATCCACTTCATCAACAAGAAGCTGCCCGGCGGTCTGCCCAAGAAGACTGCGCGAGCCCTGCTGGACATCGAGGACAAGGAATACGTCCCGATCATCCGCAACCCCGCCGACACGACGTCGGAAACCGAGGCGGTCTTCTATTTCCCGGGCTGCGGCTCGGAGCGGTTGTTCTCCCAGGTGGGGCTCGCCACTCAAGCGATGCTCTGGCATGCCGGCGTGCAGACCGTGCTGCCGCCTGGCTACCTGTGCTGCGGCTATCCGCAACGCGGCTCGGGCCAGTTCGATAAAGCCGAGAAGATCATCACCGACAACCGGGTACTGTTTCACCGGGTGGCCAATACGCTGAACTACCTGGATATCAAGACCGTTGTGGTCAGCTGCGGCACCTGCTACGACCAGCTGCAGGGCTATCAATTCGACAAGATTTTTCCCGGCTGCCGGATCATCGACATCCATGAGTACCTGCTCGAAAAGGGCATCACACTGGCCGGCGCCGGCGGCTACCTCTATCACGACCCCTGCCACACACCCATGAAACTGCAGGAGCCGATGAAGACCGTCAGGGCCCTGCTGGGCGAAAACGTGCGCAAATCCGAACGCTGCTGCGGTGAATCGGGCACCCTGGGGGTGAGCCGGCCGGACATCTCGACCCAGATTCGCTTTCGCAAGGAAGAGGAACTGCGGCGGGACGAAGTGGCGCTGCGCGCGACCATGCCCGATGCAAAGGGCAATCTCAAGATCCTCACCAGTTGCCCCAGCTGCCTGCAAGGCCTGGCCCGTTTCGGTGGCGACCTGCAAAGCGGGCTGCTCGAAGCGGACTACATCGTGGTCGAGATGGCCAACCAGATCCTGGGCGCCAACTGGATGCCCGACTATGTGAATGCCGCCAACAACGGCGGTATCGAACGCGTGCTGGTTTGAGCGAGGTGACTTCATGGCAGGCCTGAAACCCGAAACACCGACCCCGGTCGACTTGACTGCACACGGCCAGTCGCGCGTTCTCGAAGTGACGTTTTCGGACGGGGCGAGATTTCGCATCCCGTTCGAGCTGATACGCATCTACTCGCCTTCGGCCGAAGTCCAGGGGCACGGTCCAGGCCAGGAAGTGCTGCAGACGGGCAAACGCCACGTCGAGTTGACTTCGCTTGCACCGATTGGCAACTACGCCGTGCAGCCCACTTTCTCGGATGGCCACGACACAGGCATCTTTTCATGGGATTACCTGTATTTCCTCGGGGCGCAGCAGCAGCAGCTCTGGGCCGACTACGAGCGGCGGCTGGCCGAGGCCGGGGTCGACCGCGATGCGCCCATGCCCGAAAAGGGCGGTCACGCCTGCGGCCACTGAGAAGAGGCGCATTCGCCACAGATTCCCTGCTTTGGTGCGGGGTTGTCGCGCGCGGGCGCGGGTTTGCTCTAGTATGGGTCCATGAGCAGCACTCACTTTGGCTTCGAATCGGTTGACGAGCATGAAAAGGCGCGCCGCGTGCGCGGGGTGTTCGATTCGGTCGCACCCAAGTACGACCTGATGAATGACCTGATGTCGATGGGTCTTCACCGTGGCTGGAAGGCTTACGCGGTGCTGGTGGCCGACGTGCGTGAAGGGCAGCAGGTCCTGGATATCGCCGGCGGCACCGGTGACCTGGCGCTGGCGTTCGCGCGAAAGGTCGGTGCCACCGGGCGGGTCGTGCACACCGATATCAACGAAGCGATGCTTCGCACCGGGCGCGATCGCCTGCTGGATGCCGGGGTGGCGTTGCCCACCACGGTGTGCGATGCCGAGAAGCTGCCCTTTGGCACGGGCAGCTTCGATCTGGTCAGCGTGGCTTTCGGGCTGCGAAACATGACGCACAAGGAGGCGGCGCTGGTAGAGATGAACCGCGTCCTCAAGCCGGGCGGCAAGCTGCTGGTGCTTGAGTTTTCCAAGGTCGCCCGGCCGCTGGAAAAGGCTTACGACTGGTATTCGTTCAAAGTCTTGCCCAGACTGGGCCGGCTGGTGGCGGGTGACGACGCGAGCTATCGCTATCTGGCCGAGTCGATTCGCGTCCATCCGGGCCAGGACGAATTGAAGGCCATGATGAAGAATGCCGGTTTCGGCCATGTGGACTTTCACAACCTCACCGGCGGAGTGGTGGCACTCCATGTTGGAATCAAGTGTTGATGTGGCGCATTCAGGGGGAAAAATGAATTTCTGGTCATGGGTTCTGGTGCTGTTTCTGGCCTTCGCCGTGACGAACGCCGAAGCTGCGCGCCGCCTGGGCGGGGGGAGCTCGGTTGGCAAGCAATCGAGCAACGTGGCACAGCGGGAAGCCACCACGCCGGCGACGCTGCCAGCGGGCAGCCAGAACCAGGCGGCACCGGCGAGCCCAGGCGCAAACCCCGCGGCTGTTGCGCCGCGGCGTCCCTGGGGCGCCATGCTGGGCGGCCTGGCCGCTGGCCTGGGGCTGGCGTGGCTGGCTCACTCGCTGGGGTTGGGCGAGGCATTTGGCCAGTTCCTGCTGATCGCGCTCGTCGTGCTGGCCGCCATGATGGCGATCGGCTGGTTCATGCGCTCGCGCAGGGGCGTCCAGGATGCTCCGACCGGTGGCCTGGCCTACCAGGGGGCCGGCGGGCCGGCCGGTACGGCCCTGCCGCCGCGCGCCTATAGCCCTGACAAGGTGGGCAACGATGCGTCGGCCCGACCGTGGGAACGCAACAGCATGGCCTTCGATGCCGGCAAGTATCCGCAAGGGGACACGATGATCGGCTCGGCTCTGCCTGGTGCCCAGTCGTGGGGTATCCCTGCCGACTTCGACACCGCGGGCTTCGTGGTTTCTGCCAAGAGCAATTTCGTGACCCTGCAGGACGCCTGGGACCGGGCGGATATCCCGGCGCTGCGTGCCATGATGACCGACGGGATGCTGGGCGAAATCAAGTCGCAACTTGCCGAGCGCGAAGCCCACACAGGTGCCCAGCCGAACCGCACCGAAGTGGTGATGCTCGAGGCTCAGCTGCTGGGGATAGAAGACCTCGGCGAGACGTATATGGCCAGCATCGAGTTCTCCGGGATGATCCGCGAGGAACCATCGGCCGGCCCCAACCCGTTCCGCGAAGTGTGGAACATGACCAAACCCAAGGACGGCAACAGCGGTTGGCTGGTGGCGGGCGTGCAGGCACTGCAATAGCGCGCACCGGTGCGGCCAGGGCCCGCGGCGAGGGCCGCATAATCCGGGGACTATGGCAACACAGTCCCCTTTCCCCTTCCTGAACGACCTGTTTGAGCGGCTTACCGCAGGCCTGAAGCCGCCGCCGTGGGCGGTCGAGGAAATCCAGCGGCGCATGGCGCTCACGCTCAACCATGTGCTGGCGCAGGAGGAGCAGGCCAAGGTGCGGCTGGCCCGCCAGGCCGGCCGCGTGATCGAGGCCCAGTGGCGCGTGTTCACCGTGCGTCTGGTGGCAACGCCGGCGGGGCTGCTGGAGCTGGCGCCGCCCGGCGCCGCATCGGACCTGACGCTGACCCTGACAGAAGAATCCCCATTTGCCCTGACGCGAGCGGCGCTGCGCGGCGACAAGCCGTCTGTTCGCATCGTCGGCGACGTGCAGTTCGCCGCGGAAGTCAACTGGCTGGTGGACAACGTGCGCTGGGATCTCGAAGAGGACCTGTCACGCCTGATCGGCGACGCGCCGGCCCATGCCGTCGGGCAGGGCGTGCGCCGCATGGTGCAGGCCTTGCGCCAGTTCGTCGCGCCTGGCCAGGCGGGCCCGGGTCAGGGCGGGGCATGACCCGTTCGCTGCGCGCCGTCTTCATCATCTGGGTCGTCCTGCGCTACGGACTGGATGGCGTGCTGCTGGCCAGCCTGCGCCAGCGCTGGCTGCGTGCGCTGGGCCGCATCGTCTCGCTCGGGCGCAAGCAGGACGCACCGCGCGGGCAACGCCTGCGGGAGGCCCTGGAGCGGCTGGGCCCGATCTTCGTCAAGTTCGGCCAGGTCCTGTCGACCCGGCGCGACCTGCTGCCGGCCGACATTGCCGATGAGCTCGCACGGCTGCAGGACCAGGTGCCGCCGTTCGACTCAGCCATCGCCATCGCGACGATCGAGCGGGCCTTCCGCCAGCCGGTGGATACGATCTTTGCAAGTTTCGAACGCACGCCGGTGGCCAGTGCATCCATTGCGCAGGTCCACTTCGCCACCTTGAAGGACCGCTCGGGCCATACCCGCGATGTGGCAGTGAAGGTGCTGCGGCCCGGCATGCTGCCGGTGATCGAAAAGGACCTGAGCCTGATGCGGATGATGGCCGGCTGGATCGAGCGGCTGTCCGACGATGGCAAGCGCCTGAAGCCGCGCGAGGTCGTCGCTGAATTCGACAAGTACCTGCACGACGAGCTCGACCTGGTGCGCGAGGCCGCCAGCGCGGCCCAGCTGCGCCGCAACATGGCCGGCCTGAACCTGGTGCTGATTCCCGAAATGCTGTGGGACTTCTGCCACCCGGAAGTGATCGTCATGGAGCGCATGGTGGGTGTGCCCATCAGCCAGACCGACCGGCTGCGCGAGGCCGGGGTCGACCTACGCCAACTGTCGCGCGACGGCGTCACGATCTTCTTCACGCAGGTGTTTCGCGACGGTTTCTTCCACGCCGACATGCACCCGGGCAACATCCAGGTCAGCCTGGCGCCGGCCACGTTCGGGCGCTACATCTCGCTGGATTTCGGCATCATCGGCACGCTGACCGAGTTCGACAAAGAGTATCTGGCGCAGAACTTCACGGCGTTCTTCCGGCGCGACTACAAGCGCGTGGCCCAGCTGCACATCGAGTCGGGCTGGGTGCCTGCGCAGACGCGCGTCGACGAACTGGAGGCCGCCGTGCGCTCGGTCTGCGAGCCGTACTTCGACCGGCCGCTCAAGGAGATTTCGCTGGGCATGGTGCTGATGCGCCTGTTCCAGACTTCGCGCCGGTTCCAGGTCGAGATCCAACCGCAGCTGGTGCTGCTGCAAAAGACGCTGCTGAACATCGAAGGCCTCGGGCGCCAGCTCGACCCTGACCTGGACCTGTGGAACACCGCCAAGCCGTTCCTGGAGAAATGGATGCTCGAGCAGGTCGGACCGCAAAAGCTGATCGACGAACTCAAGGACCAGGCACCGCGCTACGCCAAAATGCTGCCGGAGCTGCCGCGCCTGCTGCATGACTATCTGCAGCGGCGGCCCGATGGCAACCGGCGCGCCATCGAGGAACTGCTGGTCGAGCAAAGACGCACCAACCGCCTGCTGCAAGGGATCATCTACGGTGGCATCGGTTTTGCTTTGGGGCTGCTGGCCATGCAGCTGCTGTTGAGGGTGAAAATATTCTGAGACAGAAATGAGGAGCTAGCCGTGCTGTTGACCCTGGTCATCATTTACCTGCTGATCACCATCGCCATTGGCCTTTATGCCGCCAAGCGGGTGAAGAACACCGCCGATTTCGCCATCGCCGGGCGGCACCTGCCGCTGGTCATGATCGTGACCACCACGTTTGCTACCTGGTTCGGCTCCGAGACGGTGCTCGGTATACCGGCCAAGTTCGTGGCCGGAGGCCTCAACGGCGTCATCGAAGATCCGTTCGGCGCGGGCACCTGCCTGATCCTGGTGGGTCTGTTCTTCGCCGGCAAGCTCTACAAGATGACCTTGCTGACCATCAGCGACTACTACCGCGAGCGCTTCGGCCGCACGGTGGAGGTCGCCTGTTCGCTGATCATCATGCTGAGCTACCTGGGCTGGGTGTCGGCGCAGGTGACGGCGCTGGGACTGGTGTTCAACCTTCTGTCGGCCGGGGCGATCAGCATCCCGGCGGGCATGGCGATCGGCGTGGTATCGATCCTGGCCTACACCCTGTTCGGCGGCATGTGGTCGGTCGCCATCACCGACTTCATCCAGATGATCATCCTGGTGACGGGCCTGACAATCCTGGCCGTCTTTGCCGGCAACATGGCGGGTGGCGCCGACAAGGTGGTGGCCTTTGCCCTGAGCAAGGATCTGTTCAGGTTCTGGCCCGAGCCCAGCTTCAAGGACATGATCTTCTTCTTTGCCGCGGCCATCACCATGATGCTGGGCTCGATCCCGCAGCAGGACGTGTTCCAGCGCGTGATGTCGGCCAACAGCGTGGACGCCGCCACCAAGGGCCCGGTCATCGGCGGCATCTGCTACATCCTGTTTGCCTTCGTGCCGATGTTCCTGGTCGCCAGCGCCCTGCTGATCATGCCGGAACAGGCCGCCACGCTGCTCAAGGAAGATCCCCAGAGGGTGCTGCCCACGCTGGTGCTCGAGAAAATGCCCTTTGTCATGCAGGTGCTGTTCTTCGGCGCCTTGCTGTCGGCGATCAAGTCCACCGCCTCGGCCACGCTGCTGGCGCCCAGCGTCACCTTTACTGAAAACATCTGGCGCCAGTTCCGCCCCCGCGTCAGCGACAAGCACGAACTCAAGACCATGCGCGTCACGGTGCTTGTCTTCAGCGCCTTCGTGCTGGGCTACGCCATCTACATGCAAGGCACGTCGATCTACGAGATGGTGTCCGGTGCTTACCAGGTCACGCTGGTGGGGGCCTTCATCCCGCTGGTGTTCGGTCTTTACTGGCCGCGCGCGACCACCCAGGGTGCGATCTTTTCGATCGTCCTGGGGCTGGTGACCTGGCTGCTGTTTCTGGCGACACCCGCCGGCAACGAGTTTCCGGCGCAGCTGGCTGGCATCGTGGCGGCCTTTGGGGGCATGGTGATCGGGTCGCTGGGCCCGCAGGCCATCGCTGACAGCCAGGGCGCGCACCACCGCTTGGTCGGCGCCTGAGGCCTGGCTGGCAGGCGGGCGGCGCCAAGCCGGTCCGCCGCAGTGGCGGCGGCCTATAATTGAGGGTTTTGCACCTCACCTACCTGCTCTAGAGCCATGCCGATCTACGCCTACAAATGCGGCTCCTGCGGCCATGCCAAAGATGTGCTGCAGAAGATGTCCGACGCCCCGCTGACCGTCTGCCCGGCATGCGGCGCCGCAAGCTTTACCAAGCAACTCACCGCTGCCGGTTTCCAGCTCAAGGGCTCGGGCTGGTATGCCACCGATTTTCGTGGCTCAGGTGCGGCGCCCGTCGCCGACGCTGCCAAGCCGGCCGGGGATACCGCGCCTGCCAAGGACGCCGGCGATGGCGCAGCCAAGTCTGGCGGCGACGCACCTGCCAAGGCCGCTGTCGCACCGGCTTCAGGCAAGTCCGACACGGCTGCGGCGCCCGCGGCCAGCCCGGCCGCGCCCCGCACCGGCGACTGAGAGCGATCGATGTCTGCATTGCGTAAATGGCTGTTCGCCGGCTTGCTGGTCATCGCACCGTTGGCGATCACGATCTGGGTCCTGCAGTGGATCATCGGCACCCTTGACCAGACACTGCTGATCCTGCCGCAGGCTTGGCACCCGGACCGGCTGCTGGGGTTTCACATCCCCGGCTTTGGCGTGCTGCTGGCGCTGGGTATCCTGTTGCTGGTGGGCGCAGCCGCCAGCAATTTCCTGGGGAAGAAACTGGTGGTCTGGGGCGATGCGCTGCTCGGCCGCATTCCCGTGGTCCGCTCGATCTACACCAGTGTCAAGCAGGTTTCGGACACGCTGTTTTCGCCCAGCGGCAACGCGTTTCGCACCGCCGTGCTGGTGCAGTGGCCCAGGCCCGACGTCTGGACCATCGGCTTCGTCACCGGCACGCCCGGCGGTGACGTCAACAACTACCTGGTGGGTGACTACGTCAGCGTGTATGTCCCCACCACACCCAACCCCACTGGCGGTTACTTCGTCATGCTCAGAAAGAGCGACTGCATCGAGCTCAAGATGGACGTGGACGAAGCGCTCAAGTACGTGGTCTCCATGGGCGTCGTCATACCCGGCGGGCCCGCCAATTCCCTCATCAAGTAATACGCCTGCTCACGCGGGCGCCGGAAGCATCCAAGCCATGTCATCCCAGAAAATGCGAACGACCTATTGCGGCCTCGTGACAGAGGCGCTGCTCGACCAGACCGTGACCCTTTGCGGCTGGGTCAACCGCCGGCGCGACCATGGCGGCGTCATCTTCGTCGATGTGCGTGACCGCGAGGGCTATGTGCAGGTGGTGTGCGACCCGGACCGCGCCGAGATGTTCAAGGCGGCCGAGGGCCTGCGCAACGAGTTTTGCGTGCAGATCAAGGGTCTGGTGCGCGCACGCCCCGAAGGCACGACCAATGACAACCTCAAGAGCGGCCGCATCGAGGTGCTTTGCCACGAGCTGACGGTGCTCAACCCGTCGGTCACGCCGCCTTTCCAGCTGGACGACGACAACCTGTCCGAGACTACGCGGCTGATGCACCGGGTGCTCGACCTGCGCCGGCCGTACATGCAGAACAACCTGATGCTGCGCTACAAGGTGACGATGGAAGTGCGCAAGTTCCTGGACGACAACGGGTTCATCGACATCGAGACACCCATGCTGACCAAGAGCACGCCCGAAGGCGCGCGCGACTACCTGGTGCCGAGCCGTGTGCACGACGGCATGTTCTTCGCCCTGCCGCAATCGCCTCAGCTGTTCAAGCAACTGCTGATGGTGGCCGGGTTCGATCGCTACTATCAGATCACCAAGTGCTTTCGCGACGAGGACCTGCGCGCCGACCGCCAGCCTGAATTCACGCAGATCGACGTCGAAACCTCGTTCCTGGACGAGGAGGAAATCCGCGCCATGTTCGAAGGCATGATCCGCACGACCTTTAAGAAGGCCATGGGCGTGGACATGCCGGCCTTCCCGGTCATGAAGCATGCCGATGCGATGCGCCTGTACGGCTCGGACAAGCCCGACTTGCGCGTGAAGCTGGAATTCACCGACCTGACCGACGTCATGAAGGATGTCGACTTCAAGGTCTTCTCCACCCCGGCGAACGCCCAGGACGGCCGTGTGGTGGCCCTGCGTGTTCCAGGCGGCGGCGAGATGAGCCGCGGCGAGATCGACGGCTACACCGAGTTCGTCAAGATCTACGGCGCCAGGGGACTGGCCTGGATCAAGGTGAACGACGCGGCCGCTGGCCAGGGGCCTGAGGCGGTACGCGCGGGTCTGCAGTCTCCGATCGTCAAGAACCTGCACGATGCCGCCCTGGCTGAAATCCTGAAACGCACCAGTGCCGCCACCGGCGACCTGATATTTTTCGGTGCCGACCGGGCCAAGGTGGTCAACGACGCCATCGGCGCGCTGCGGGTCAAGGTCGGCCACAGCGAGTTCGGCAAGGCCAGGGGTCTGGTCGAGGGCCAGTGGAAGCCGCTGTGGGTGGTCGACTTCCCGATGTTTGAATTCGATGACGACGCCCAGCGCTGGAACGCGGTGCACCACCCGTTTACCTCGCCCAAGGACGGCCACGAGGACTGGCTCGAGACCGATCCGGGGCGCTGCGTCGCCAAGGCCTACGACGCCGTGCTCAATGGCATCGAACTGGGGGGTGGCTCGGTGCGTATCCACCGGGAAGACGTGCAGAGCAAGGTGTTCCGCGCCCTGAAGATCGATGCGCAGGAGGCCCAGCTCAAGTTCGGCTTCCTGCTGGACGCGTTGCAGTACGGCGCGCCACCCCACGGCGGCATCGCCATCGGCCTGGACCGCTTCGTGATGCTCATGACCGGCGCCGATTCACTGCGCGACGTGATCGCTTTCCCCAAGACGCAGCGCGCGCAAGACCTGCTGACCCAGGCGCCCGGCCCGGTGGACGACAAGCAGTTGCGCGAGCTCCATATCCGCCTGCGCAACGCACCGGCAGCATAGGCGACGGCCCGCACAGGCATGGCCCTGGCGCCATGGGCGCTCAATAATGTCTAATCCCTTTGTCGTCGACGTGCAGAGCTCGTTGATTGACCAGCATTTCAAGATCCCAGAATCCGTGCTGGTGGTGATTCATACCCCAGCGCTGGAGGTACTACTGATGGATCGCGCCGATGCGCCGGACTTCTGGCAATCGGTGACGGGAAGCAAGGACACGCTGGCCGAGGCGCCGGCGCAGACTGCGGCGCGTGAGGTGCTCGAAGAGACAGGCATCGACTGCCGCCCGGGAACCGCGCTCAGCCAGGGCCTGCGTGACTGGGGTCTGGCGAACGTCTACGAGATCTACCCGCGCTGGCAGCACCGTTATGGACCGGGTGTAACGCGCAACACCGAGCACGTATTCGGCCTGTGCGTGCCGCCCGGCACCGCCGTGGTCCTGAATCCGCGCGAACACACCCGCTACCGCTGGCTCCCCTGGCGCGAGGCGGCTGACACGTGCTTCTCACCTTCCAACGCCGAAGCCATCCTGTTGCTGCCACAATTTGTGGCATGAGCTTTTTACGCATCGCGACCTATAACATCCACAAGGGTGTGCAGGGCATCGGCCCGGTGCGGCGACTGGAAATCCATAACCTTGGCCACGCTGTCGAGCAGCTGGACGCCGATATCGTCTGCCTGCAGGAGGTGCGCAAGCTCCACCGCCGGGAGCAGCGCCATTTCACCCGCTGGCCCGAGCTGCCGCAGGCGGAGTTTCTCGCGCCCGAGGGCTACGAATCGATCTACCGCACCAACGCCACCACGCGCCACGGCGAGCATGGCAATGCCTTGCTGTCGCGCTGGCCGGTGGTATCGCACAGCCACGAGGACATCTCCGACCACCGCTTCGAGCAGCGCGGCCTGCTTCACGCCGAAGTGCTGGTGGGGGGCCGCACAGTGCATGTGGTCGTCGTGCACCTGGGGCTGATCGCGGGCAGCCGTGCGCGCCAGGTCGAGCAACTGGGCGCCTACATCGGCCGCGCGATTCCGCGGCGCGCGGCGCTTGTGGTTGCGGGCGACTTCAACGATTGGGGCGCCAAGCTGCGTCCGGCGATGAACCGCCTGGGCCTGCACGATTTTGTCGGCGGGCGTCAATCGACTTACCCGGCCCGCTTGCCGCTGACCCAGCTTGACTTTGTCTATGCCCGCGGCCTTGAGCCGGCCGGCGTGGAAATTCCGCGCGGCAAGATCTGGTGGCGCATGTCGGATCACCTGCCCCTGATCGCGCAGTTCCGGCTCTAGGGACTGTGGACAGGCCCTAGCCATGGCGCACGCCATACCACCCCTCCAGCCCGGTCACCGGGTGCAGTTGCTGGAGGGCAGCCGTGAGCTGTTTCCAGCGATGGTCGGGGCCATCGATGAAGCCCGCAGCGAGGTGCGGCTGGAAACGTACATTTTTGACTTCACGGGTACCGGTGCAGATATCGCCCATGCCCTGGAACGCGCAGCGCAGCGCGGCGTCGTGGTCCTGATTGTCGTCGACGGTGTCGGTTGCCCGGCGTTGCCGGCGTCCTGGCAACACCGCTTCGACCGGGCGGGCGTGCAATGGCGGGTCTATTCGCCACCCGGCCGGTTCGGGCTGCTGTGGCCGGGCCAGTGGCGCCGCCTGCACCGTAAGCTCTGCCTGGTGGACGGGCGCACGGCTTTCTGTGGCGGCATCAATATCCTGGACGACTTCCACGATCCGCTGCAAGGCCCACTCGAGGCCCCGCGGTTCGATTTCGCCGTACAGGTGAATGGGCCACTGGTGGCCGACGTGCTCGACACGATGGGCCGGCTGTGGCTTCGCATGCAGGCGGCGCGCAGCCTGAAGGACGCGCGCCTTTCCAGCGCCTTCGAGTCGCTGCTGGCGGCCGGCGTCGAAGGCGAGGACGAGCCGTCGCCGCCATTGCACGATGCTGCATCGCAATCCAGTGCGACCCTTGTGCTACGGGACAACGTGGGCAACCGCGGCCGTATCGAACGGGCCTACCGGCGCGCCGTGTGGGACGCCCGCACCGAGATCATCATCGCCAATGCCTACTTCGTGCCCGGCCACAGGATGCGCGCGGCGCTGCTGGGCGCCGCTCGACGCGGCGTCCGGGTGCGGCTGCTGGTGCAGAGCCGGTACGAGAATTTCATGCAGTACTACGCTTCCCGGCCCATCTATGGTGCGATGCTCCACGCTGGCGTCGAAATTCACGAATATGCGCCCAGCTTCCTGCATGCCAAGGTGGCCGTGATCGACGGCCTGTGGGCCACCGTGGGCTCGTCCAACCTGGACCCCCTGAGCCTGCTGCTCGCGCGTGAGGCCAACGTGCTGGTGGAAGACCCCGTCTTTGCCGGCGACTTGCGCGCGCGCCTGGTCCGCGCCATTGCCGCAGGCCGGCAGATGGAACGCGCCGAATTCGAGCGTCGCCCAAAGCTGCAGCGCGTGCTCGAATGGGTGGCGCTGATCGCCATGCGCCTGGCGCTGGCTTTCCAGGGCAAGAAGTACCTGTAGGCGCCTGAACATTCCTTCAGTGTTAGCATTTGCCATGCTCATGAAAGCCGATTTGCCCACCCCCACAGACCAGGCCGACACCGGCACACCCGTTTCGGTGAAGATCCGCGAGCGCATCGTTGCGGCGCGCAAGCGCTTCCATTCCAACGACAACATCGCCGAGTTCATCGAGCCGGGCGAACTGGAAAAGCTGCTCGATGAGGTCGAACACAAGATGCAGGGCGTGCTCGACAGCATGGTGATAGACACCCAGAGCGACCACAACACCGGCGACACAGCACGGCGCGTTGCCAAGATGTATGTCAATGAGGTGTTCCGGGGCCGGTACGTGAAGGCGCCTCCCATCACCGAGTTTCCCAATGCCGAACATCTGAACGAGCTCATGATCGTCGGGCCCATCACGGTGCGCTCGGCCTGCAGCCACCATTTCTGTCCGGTCATTGGCAAGATCTGGATCGGCGTCATGCCTAACGAGCACACCAACGTGATCGGGTTGTCCAAGTACGCGCGGCTGGCCGAGTGGGTGATGGGCCGGCCCCAGATCCAGGAAGAAGCCGTGGTCCAGCTGGCCGACCTGATCATGGAAAAGACCCAGCCCGATGGCCTGGCCATCGTCATGGAGGCCAGCCACTACTGCATGGCCTGGCGCGGCGTCAAGGACATGGACAGCAAGATGGTCAATTCCGTGATGCGCGGCGTGTTCCTCAAGGACGCCGCGCTGCGCCGAGAGTTTCTGGCCCTCATTCCGAGGTAGACACCATGCTGGTCAGACTCCTCTATGCAAGCCGCGCGGTCGACACCAGCCCCGCGGCGATCGAATCCATCCTGGCCCAGTCGCGCCAGCACAACCCGGTCAGCGGCATCACCGGCATCCTGTGCTACGGCGGGGGCATTTTCCTGCAGGCCATCGAAGGCGGACGCATGCCCGTCAGCGAGTTGTTCGGGCACATCCAGAAAGACGCGCGGCACAAGGACGTCGCGTTGCTGCATTACGAAGAAATCTTCGAGCGCCGCTTTGGCGGCTGGACCATGGGCCAGGTGAACCTGTCCAAACTGAATCACTCGATCCTGCTGAAATACTCCGAGAAACCCGAACTCGATCCCTATGCAGTCTCGGGCAAAGTCTCACTGGCGCTGCTGGAAGACCTGATGGCAACCGCCGCCATCTGCGGCCGCGTCTGATCGCCTCGGCGGCGGGTTGATTCAGGTTCCGTGCCCCTCAGCGCGCTGCTCCTGGTCGTCGTTGCCGGACTGATCCACGCCAGCTGGAACATCGTTGCCAAGAGGGCCGGGGGTGACGCCCGCTTTGCCGCGTTTACCAGTGTCGTGATGATGGTGTTCTGGGCTCCGCTGGGCATCTGGCTGGGCATCGATGAGCTGCCGCAGTGGGGCCTGACCCAATGGGGCTTCATCGCCGCCAGCGCGGTGCTGCACACGCTCTATTACTTGACGCTGCTGCGCGGCTACCTGCGTGCCGACCTCACTGTGGTGTACCCGCTGGCACGTGGATCCGGTCCCTTGCTGTCTTCGCTGGCAGCCATCTTCTTGCTGGGAGAGCGCATGACGGCGGCGGGCCTGGCCGGTATCGCCGCCGTGGTGGCGGGAGTCTTCCTGATTGCCGGCGGGCCGGCGCTGCTGCGCACCGCGCACGACCCGGTACAGCGCGAGCGCGTCCACCGGGGCATCCGATACGGCTTGCTGACGGGAGCGTTCATCGCCAGCTACACCGTGGTGGACGGCTACGCTGTCAAGCTGCTGGCGGTCTCGCCGATCCTGCTGGACTACATCGGCAACCTGTTCCGGCTGGGCCTGCTGGCGCCATCAGTGCTGCGTGACCCGGTTCAGGCGCGGCTGCTGTGGCTTCGCCAATGGAAGCATGCGCTGTTCATCGGCATCATCAGCCCGGTGTCCTATGTGCTGGTGCTCTACGCCGTGAAAGTGGCGCCGCTGTCGCATGTGGCGCCAGCACGCGAGGTGTCGATGCTGTTTGCCGCCCTGATCGGCGGGCACCTGCTGGGCGAGGGAGACCGCGCCGCCCGGCTGGTGGGCGCCGTGATGATCGCGGCCGGCGTCATGGCCCTGGCCCTGGGATGACATAGTCCATGAGCGGCATCGAACTGATGGGTTGCGACTTTTCAAGCAGCCCGACGCAGCGCAAGCCCATCGTGCTCGCCTTCGGATCCGTGATGGGCGATCGGGTCGTACTGGACCGGCTCGAACGGCTCGACACGCTGACCGGGTTCGGTCGCTGGCTGGCCCAGCCGGGACGATGGATCGGTGGTTTCGACTTTCCCTTTGGCCTGCCGCGCGATCTGGTGGAACAGTTGGCCTGGCCCGTGCAGTGGCGCAGCTGCATTGACCATTACGCGACGCTCAGCCGCGCCGAGATTCGCGACACCTTCGCTGCCTTTTGCAATGCGCGGCCCGCGGGCTCCAAGTTTGCGCATCGGGCGTTCGACCGGCGCGCCGGTTCCAGCCCGTCGATGAAGTGGGTCAATCCTCCGGTGGCCTATATGCTGCACGCGGCTGTGCCGCTGCTGCTGGCTGCCGGGGTCCACATGCCGGGTCTGCACCCGGGCGACCCGCAACGAGTGGCGCTGGAGGCCTATCCGGGCCTGCTGGCGCGAGAGCTGATTGGCCGGCGCAGCTACAAGAGCGATGACAAAGCCAGGCAGACGGCCGAACGGCTGATCGCCCGCAAGGACCTGCTCACGGCGCTGGAACAGGGGCGCAGCCGCCTCGGGTTGTACCTCAAGCTCACGCACACGCAGCGGGAAGCACTGGCCCAAGATGCCAGCGGCGACCGCCTCGATTCGGTGCTGTGCCTGGTGCAGTCAGCCTGGGCCGCGCGGCAAGGGGCGCCCCACTATGGCTTGCCGCCGGATATCGATCCGCTGGAAGGCTGGATCATTACGGCCTGAGCGACAGCCCAGAAAGCGCAAATGCCCCTCACACTCCAGGTCAAGGTCAAACCCAACGCGCGCGTCAGCTTGCTGGCGCAGGCGCCAGACGGCACCTGGCTGGCCCAGCTGAAGTCACCGCCGGTGGACGGCAAAGCCAACGAGGAGCTCATTGCCCTGCTGGCGCGTCATTTCGGTTGCCGCAAGGCACAGGTCTCGATCAAGAGCGGCGCTTCTGGGCGCATGAAGCTGGTGAGGATCGGCGGTGAATGAGGCGAACCTACGCGGCGTCGAGCCGTTCGAAGGCCTGCAATGCCTCGACATCCGTGCGGTACATCCGCAGTAGCGGGCTGTCGCCCAGTGCACCGGCTTGCCGCAGCACTCGCTCGACCGGCAGTTTGAGGCCGCTGAGGTGCAGCGTGATGCCCGATTGCTGCAGCCGGCCGCGCAGCTGGCTGAACACTTCGACTCCGGTGGCATCGATGCGATTGATTGGCTGGGCGAACAGGCAAACGTGGCGCACCTGCGGATCAGCCGCAAGGTGTTCGACGATGTCGCGTTCCAGTGCGCTGGCCGAGGCGAAGTCAAGCTCGGCGTCCATGCGCAGAGCGTACAGCTGCGGCGCCAGCGGCGGCAGCTGCCAGAGGTGGCGATCGCGCAGACTTCCATCTGCGTGCAAACCCACCTCGATGATCCGCGGATGCAATCGCTGGTACAGGAAATGGGCCAGGCCCAGCAGCACCCCCGTGAGCACGCCCCAGTAGATGCGCGGGGCCGAGACCAGCGTGACGCAGAAGGTGATGAAGGCAACCATTGCTTCGGCACGGTCTATCAGGCGCAACCGCCACAGGCTCGCCGGACGAAACAGGCTGGCGACAGCCGCAACGACCACGGCAGACAGCACCGCGCGTGGCACGTGGTAGAGCCACGGAGTCAGGAACACGAGGACCACCAGCACGCAGGCCGTTGCGGACACTGTGGCCCAGCCGGTCTTGGCACCGGCGTACAAGGTGATCGCCGAGCGCGAGAACGAAGTGCTGGTCGGAAAACTTCCGGACAATCCCGAGGCGATCTTGCCCAGGCCCTGGCCGATCAGGTCCTGGTTGGCGTCCCAACGCTTGCCGTCGCGCTGGCTTTCGATCTTCGCGCTGGAAGCCATCTCCAGCGAACTCACCAGCGCGATCACCAGCGCTGGCACGAACAGTCCCGACAGCTTGTCCCAGCCAGGCAGGCCTGGCCAGTAGGGCGAGGGCAGGCCTGCTGGCAGTGCCCCGATCACAGCGCCGTGGGCCGAGAAGCCGGTCCAGCTGCTCAGCGCGGCGGTCGCGGCGATCACCAGCAGCACCATCGGCACGCGCGGCACGTAGCGCTTTCCCAGGACGAACAGGGCCAGGCTGACCAGGCCGTAGCCCAGGCCCGCCGGATCGAACCGCGGATCGTGCAACAGGTTGCTCAGGGGCCCTTCAAGGCCCAGCAAGGCGGGCAATTGCGACGCGATGATCAGCAGGGCGGCCGCCTGGCTGAAGCCGGCCAGCACCGGCGCACTCACCAGATTCAGCACCCACGCTGCGCCGCCGGCCCCTATCGCCAACTGGATCAGCCCGGACAGGAAGGCCAGCCAGACCACCAGCGAAACCCACTGTGCGCTCCCGGGATCGGCCATGCCCAACAGCGAGGCGCCTACCAGCACGCTGCTCAGCGCCGACGGTCCGACCGAGAGGCGGCTGGAACTGCTGAACAGCACCGCCACCAGCGCCGGCAGAAAGGTTGCGTACAAGCCGGTAATCAGTGGCATGCCGGCCAGGCTGGCATACGCGACTGACTGGGGCACCATGACCAGCGCCACAGTGAAGCTGGCGATGATCTCCCCGCGCATGAGTTCCACGGTCGGCCGGCGCCAGTTCAGGAACGGCAACCAGCGAGACAGGCGTGAGGTGCTTGCGATGGCGGTCACCGTTGCGGCATGTCCTTGACCGAATAGCCGAGGCTCACCGTGGCGTCGCCGGGGATGGGCGGCATGGTGGCGTTCCACGCCTCCCAGGCCGCGCGCAGTTGCGCCAGTCGCTGCGGTTCGCGCTGGGCGTGGTTGGCGCGCTCGCGTTCGTCTGCCGGGATGTTGAACAGGTAGTCGGTGTCGTCGACGCGCAGGTACTTCCAGTCGCCATCGCGCAATGCACGCTGGCCCCGGTGGTTCATGCGCCAGTACAGCGGGCGCTTGAACCGGTGCGATGCGTCGGCCAGGACCGGCATCAGCGAAACTCCGTCCAGTGGGTGGACGGGGTCCGGGGCGACGCCGGCCGCCGCGAGCAAAGTGGTCGACCAGTCCATCGTCATGCAATGCTGTTCGCTGACCCCACCAGCGGCGATTCGCGACGGCCAATGGGCGATCCACGGAACGCGGATACCACCCTCGGTCAGGTCCATCTTGCCGCCCACCAGGGGCCAGTTGTCGGAGAAGCGCTCGCCGCCGTTGTCGCTGGTGAAAACGACCAGCGTGTTGTCGGCCTGGCCGTTGCGTTGCAGCGCATCCATGATCCGGCCGATGCCCTCGTCCATGTGGTGGATCATGCGGCGGTAGCTGTGGATGTTGCCGCCATGCAGGTGGAACAGGTTGTGTCTGACCTCCTGCGCCAGTGCCTCGTCGTCGCGCGTTTCCCAGGGCCAGTGCGGTGCGGTGTAGTGCAGGCTGAGCAGGAAGGGCGATGGCTGCTTTGCCATGCGGTTCACATAGTCGACCGAGCGTTGCGACAGCAGGTCGGTGAGATAGCCGTCCTCGCTGTGCTCCTGTTCGCCCTGCCACAGGTCGTGGGCGCCGGTGGA
>JANYAN010000049.1 GCA_025361305.1 Burkholderiales bacterium | reverse complement strand
CCGTTTGTGCTGCTGTTCGACAAGAAGATCAGCAACATCCGTGACCTGCTGCCCACCCTGGAGCAAGTCGCCAAGTCCGGCCGTCCGTTGCTGATCATCGCCGAAGAAGTCGAAGGCGAAGCGCTGGCCACCCTGGTGGTCAACACGCTGCGCGGCATCCTGAAGGTCGTTGCCGTCAAGGCACCGGGCTTTGGCGATCGTCGCAAGGCCATGCTCGAAGACATCGCCATCCTGACGGGCGGCAAGGTCATCGCTGAAGAAGTGGGCCTGACGCTCGAGAAGGTCACGCTGGCCGATCTGGGCCAGGCCAAGCGCATCGAAGTGGGCAAGGAAAACACCACCATCATCGACGGCGCCGGTGCGTCGGGCGACATCGAAGCGCGCGTCAAGCAAGTGCGCGTGCAGATCGAGGAAGCCACCAGCGACTACGACAAGGAAAAGCTGCAAGAGCGCGTGGCCAAGCTGGCCGGCGGCGTTGCCGTGATCAAGGTCGGCGCTGCGACCGAAGTCGAGATGAAGGAGAAGAAGGCACGCGTCGAAGATGCGCTGCACGCTACCCGCGCGGCCGTGGAAGAAGGCATTGTGGCCGGTGGTGGCGTCGCCTTCCTGCGCGCCAAGCAGGCCATCGGCACGCTTAAGGGCGACAACCCCGACCAGGACGCCGGCATCAAGCTGGTGATGAAGGCGATCGAATCGCCGCTGCGCGAAATCGTCCACAACTCGGGCGGCGAAGCCTCCGTGGTCGTGAACGCGGTGCTGGCCGGCAAGGGCAACTACGGCTTCAACGCCGCCAACGACACCTACGGCGACATGATCGAAATGGGTATCCTGGACCCGACCAAGGTGACGCGCACCGCGCTGCAGAACGCGGCATCTGTTGCCTCGCTGATGCTCACGACCGAAGCGATGGTTGCGGAAGCACCCAAGGAAGAAACCGGCGCCGGCGGCGGCGGCATGGGTGGTGGCATGGGCGGCATGGGTGGAATGGGCGGCATGGATATGTAAAGCCCTTCACTCAGAAATCGCTGCGCGATTTCTGAGTGGGTCTAGTCAGATGAAAAAGGCCGGGGAACCCGGCCTTTTTCAATGGCGGGCGCGCTGCACGTTATCGTGCGCGCCCAGTGCCCCTGCGGGGGGTTGCCTTGGCTGCCTATTGCTGTCCAGGTGCGCTGGGTGTGGCCGGTACCGCCGGAGTGCCCGCTGGGGCGTCTCCGTACTTGTTGGCGCCCGCCTCGCCGGGCTGTGTCGCCCAGTAGATCAGCACGATCCAGCCGACGATGGGGATCAGGCCCAGCAGTTGCAACCAACCTGACTTGCCCAGGTCGTGCAGCCGGCGCGAGCCCACTGCGAGCGAGGGCAACAGCAGGCCGAGCGAGACCAAACCGCTGAGCGTCTGGCTGACCATTGACACGACGACCGACAACACTACCTGGGCCAACCAGAACCACCAGAACTCGGGCCGCGCTGCACGCCCCGAGAAATCGGCGTACTTGTTCAGGCATGTCTTGACGGCTTTGACCAAATCATCCATGGTTTTCTCTCCTCACAGGACCCGTATCGGGCGAACCCCCTGCGCGAGATGATAGGCCATCAGGGCCGCAACCGGCCAAGCAACCCGGCCGTGGACGCATCCAGGCCAGCGAGTTCGCCGCTTTGCAAGCGCGCCGCCACATCCAGCGCCAAGGCCTTGCCGAGCTCAACGCCCCACTGATCGAAGCTATCGATACCCCAGAGCGAGCCGCTGACGAACACCCGGTGTTCGTGCAGGGCCAGCAGTGCCCCCAGGTTGCCCGGTGACAGGCTGTCGAGCAAGAAGAAGGTGCTCGGGCGGTTGCCGGGGAAGTCGCGGTGTCCGCCTGCGTCGGCGCGGCCCTGCATGAACGCGCGGGCCTGCGCCAGCGCGTTGGCCAGCAGCAGTTCGTGGTGTCCCGGCGGGGCACCGGCTGAACCCTTCACCGCGATGAATTCGACCGGGATCACATCGGTGCCCTGGTGCAACAGCTGGAAATAGGCGTGCTGGCCGTTCGTGCCAGGCTCTCCCCACAGCACAGGCGAAGTGTCGAACGGCAGCGGCCGCCCAGCGCTGTCCACCCGCTTGCTATTGCTCTCCATCTCCAGTTGCTG
>JANYAN010000492.1 GCA_025361305.1 Burkholderiales bacterium | reverse complement strand
CCCAGTCTGCCTTGCGCACGTTAAACCATTCTCGGGCCACCACCTCGAAGCCACTGTTCGTATCGAGCTCTTGGGCTAGCTTGGCCTGGCGCTTGAGCGTGTTGGGATTGACGACCCCGTCGCGACGCTGTTGTTTGGCTTTCCGGTGCTGTTCGCGGGCTTCGGCAAGGCCGACTTCGGGGTAGGCCCCGAAGCTGACAGTGGTCTCACCCGTCGGCGTTTTGATTCGCCATTGCCAATACATGCCCCCGACCTTTGTTATTTTGAGGAGCAGGCCCTCTCCGTCGGCCCATTTGCCCGGAATGGATTTCGCGCGAAGGCCTCGCAGCTTGGCATCGGTAAGTTTTCCCATGGTCTTTCTCCTGTGCGGCCATGGGGAAGAGGATGGTGTCACGACCGTCGTCGCGAGCCGAAAAGTCTTGATTTATGCGGGTTTCCGGCCTTCTTGTGGTAGAGCCCCAGGCCACCATACAAATCAACGGCTTGCATGTGTTTGCGCACTGCAAGCCGTTGCGCTTTTTCGTAGATTTTGTGCAATCGCGCCAAGATTCCATGCTCGTCTAAACTGCCAGAGCAAATCGCTCATCCGAGGCGGCGAGCTGGGCGATGGTTGGAACCTCTCTTGCGATCCGTTTCGCTGCCGCCTTTTCTGCCAGCTTCAAATCGTAGGCAATCTGAAGATTCATCCACGACTGGGCGTCGCCCCCGAAGAAGCGGGCTAGACGCAGCGCCGTGTCGGGAGTGATCCCGCGCTTTTCCCGCACGATCTCATTGATGCGCGCTGGCGGCACATGCAGTGCCTGCGACAAGGCATGCGCAGATACCCCCAAGGGCGCCAGGTACTCTTCCCGGAGGATCTCGCCCGGATGGATGGCGCGCATTCCATTTTTCATGATGTGCCCTTCTTGGCTATGACGAAGGATCAGCGGCAATCGACAATCTCAACGTTCTGCGGCCCCTCCGCAGTCGACACGAAACACACGCGCCACTGATCGTTGATGCGAATGCTATGCTGACCGGCCCGGTTGCGCGTCAGCGCCTCGAGTCGATTGGCCGGTGGCGTCTTCAAGAACTCCAGCGTCACTGCGCTGTCAAGCATCTGCAGCTTGCGCTCGGCCGTCGCCTTGAAGTTCCCGAAGTTCCCGAATTTCCTGGATCTTCCCGTCTCGTAAAGCGCCTTGGTGTCGCTGCACTTGAAAGACTGAATCGCCATGGCGAAAATGTAGCATATTTATCGATAAACGGTTAATCAAAGACAAGAGATCTCCCCGGGACAGGTCGCGGTTGTTGCATCGACAAGGGTGACTGGGGTGCGGCTGGCGCGACGATTCTCGGACCGCACCACCCGGACGGTGATCGGTCACCTTCTACAAAGAGGGTGAGGAAAGCCGCTGTCCCGAGGAGGGCTCGACGTGAGTCTGACAAGACTTGTAGAAGTGAACGGCTGTTTCTACGCTGATCTACAACGGCACGCGTTGGCTGTTGCCGCGTTTGCCGGACTTCGCGAAGCAGTATCCGGACATCACGCTCAACCTGTCCAGCCGCACCCGGCCCTTCCTGTTCGAAGACACCGAACTGGACGCCGCCATCTACACCGGCGATGGCAGCTGGCCCGGCGCTGATCGCCCCGCGCAAGGGGCTGACGCCGCAGCAGCTGGCGCAGTTGCCGCTGCTGCAACAGAGCACGCGCCCGCATGCGTGGCGGCAATGGTTCGCGTCCGCCGGCCACAGCCCCGGCAACGAGCTGGTGGGCCCCAGGTACGAGCTGTTTTCGATGTCGCTGCAAGCCGCCATCGTCGGCCTGGGCGACGACCTGGCCTCAGGCCGCCTGGTGATCCCGGTCAAGCACGCCTGGCCAAGCGACCGGGCGTATTACCTGGTAAGCCCGGAACACAAGTCGGAGAACCCGCTGCTGGGGGTGTTCAGGGGGTGGTTGTTGGGGCAGGTGGGGGTGTAGGGTGGGATGAAAGCACAGCAGCGCTAGTGTCCTGTCCCGCTGATACGTGGGCAAAATCGGATCGGCGCCAACACTGATGGCAACATAATAGATGCTAAGGCATCGATTTGTTGTCAATCAGCACGTTGACAATATGAAATCGATGCATTCGCATCTAATTTATTGACCTTGCCAACTGCATCGTGGATAATCGAATCGATCGCATCGATTTCCACTTCCATGCAAGTCAAAATCAGCTCACCACAGCAGCTCGGCCTGCTCATCCGGGCTACCCGCAAAAGCCAGAAAGTGCGCCTGGACGACGTCGCCGGCAGCGCCGGGGTAGGCCACGTATTTGTGCGAGAGGTTGAACGGGGCAAAGAAACCGTGCAGCTCGGTCGCGTCATGAGGTTACTGGCCGAGCTGGGCATCGAACTAAACGCAGACGTTCCGCAGGACGTTATTCCCGTCCTCGTTGCGCTAGAGCTAGCCGGCGTCAAACCATTGAAGCCTCGCCGCCGCTCGCCGACCTCAGGCAATCCCGACCGCCCCGGCGCGCAAAAGAATGCGCGCCCACCAGAAGGTCAGAAGTGACCGCACGCCAACTGGAAGTCCTGGTCAACGACGATCGGTTGATCGGCCATCTGCGTGAAGAGAACGATCTATGGCAATTTGAATACGACGCGGCTTGGCGCGAATCACCGCAGGCGTTCGATCTGTCACCGGTCCTGTCGCGCGGCCAGGCGCTGCATACCGACGGTGCCACCCATCGGCCGGTTCAGTGGTACTTCGACAACCTGCTGCCGGAGGACTCTCTGCGCGAAGTCATCGCCAAAGAGGCAAACCTCATCGCCGAGGATGCGTTCGGCTTGTTGGCGTACTTCGGCGCTGAATCCGCGGGTTCCCTGGTGCTTCGAGAGCCCGGCAAGCCAATGTCCGCCGAACATGGGCTAAGGCCGCTTTCACTTGAAGCGCTCAATCAGCGAATCCTCAATCTGCCCAACGCCTCTCTCACGAAGGATGCGCCGAAGCGCATGTCCCTGGCGGGGGCGCAGCACAAGATGCTCGTGGTCCTGCAGGGCACCGAGCTGTTCGAGCCGCTGCCAGCGACGCCATCCACGCATATCCTCAAACCCAATCATCAACGCAGCGACTACTCGGCCTCGGTGATGAATGAATTCTTCACGATGCGGCTGGCGAAAGCTCTTGGTCTGGAGGTCCCGGCGGTGCATCGGCTGTACGCGCCACAGCCGGCGTACATCGTCGAGCGCTTCGATCGCGTGCGGCTCCCCGGCAGCGCGATGGCCCCCGATGCGATGCAGCGTCGCCACGTGATCGACACCTGCCAGTTGCTGAACAAGGCAAGAAGCTTTAAATATACCGCCGCGAATCTGCAAACGCTCGCCGACGCCATCCAGCATTGCCGCTCAAAGGCCGCGACTCGGCTCCGGCTCTTCCAGTGGGTGGTATTCAACCTCCTGGTCGGCAATGGCGACAATCACATCAAGAACATCTCATTCACAGTCAATGCCGAGGGCATCAACCTGGCGCCCGCATACGACTTGCTGTGCACTGCGGTATACGAAACCACGGCGCTGGCCAACGAGAGTGCCAATTGGCCACGAAGTCAGCTGGCTCTGTCGCTGGACGGCGCGGCAGCCTTTGCGGATGTGACCCCCGCTCACATCTTCAAGGCCGCAGAGACTCTCGGCTTGAAACGGAGCACCGCCGAGCGGGAGCTGGAGCGCCTGCTGCGCACGGTGCTGCCTGCGGCGGACGAACTCATTGCGGAAATCGAAGCGAGCATCGCCAAAGACGCTGGGGGAAGTCCAAATCCGGACGAGGCGAGAGCCCACATGGCCGGCGAACTGCGGCTACTTCGCGCAGTCAGGCACATCGTCCTGGCGGACATGCACCGACGGCTCTCTCCAGGGGTGCAACGTGGGACAACTCAATGACCTTCAGGTCAAGGCGGCGCAGCCGCGGGCCTTTGATGCCCCGGACGGCGTTGCTTCTCAGCCCAAAAGGTCAGCCGCTGCCCGCGTAGAACGCGAGCAGCGCCTCCACCAGCGCCTGCGCGAAGGCGGGCAGGTGCTCGCCTTCGCGCACGACGACGTAGCGCTCGCGCACGCGCCACGTATCGGCGAGCTCGACCTGGACCAGCTGCATACCGGCGAGGTTGCGCCGCGCGCTGCTCGCCGGCACCACTCCGATCCCTACGCCGGCGCCAATCATGCGGCACACCGCGTCGAAGTTCGACAGCTGCACGCGGATGCGCATCGGTTTGCCGCTCGCGGCTGTCACAGTCGCGAGGAACCCGGTCAGGGTGCTGCCGGGGTGCATGCCGACGAAGTCTTCGTCCAGCGTGTCGGCAAACGCGATGCTCTTGCGGCGCGCGAAGCGGTGGCCGCGCGGCACGACGAGCACCAGCCGGTCGGTGCTGAAGTGGATGGCCTTCAGCCCCGGCATCTCGACACGGGCCGAAACAATCCCGACATCGGCGCTGCAATCCAGTACGCCGGTCGCTATCTCGGCGTTCTGCCGCTCCTGCAGTTCCACATTGACGCGGGGGTGCGCCTTGAGAAAGCCCGGCAGCACTTCGGGCAGGATGTCGGTGAAGGCGGTGGTGTTGGCATGCACGCGCACATGCCCGCGCAGACCGCGCGAATACTCGTTCATCTCGGCGCGCAGGTCTTCGGTCTGGCGCAGGATCGCGCGGGCATGGTGCAGGAAGGCCTCGCCCGCGGCGGTGAGCTTGACGCCACGTGCTTCGCGATACAGCAGCGGCACCCCGGCGCCGATTTCGAGCGCCTTCACCCGCGCGCTCGCCGCAGCCAGCGACAGGTGGCGTGCCTTGGCACCACGGGTGATGCTCGCTTCCTGGGCTATCGCAACGAACAGGCGCAGGTCGACCGGGTCGAAGTTCATGGTGCGCATTGTCTCCGAGGATTCGGAATTTCCGAAGGCTCGCTTGGAAAATGGCGCATTGTGCCGAGCCGCCGGTGCGGGCACCATTGGCGGATGGAGACTTCATCGAACCGCATCACGCCTGCCGCGCTGCAGACCCTGCGCGACTGGGTCGGCCGCAGCGAGACGGTCGACGACGAGTTTGGCGCTGCGCCCGTGCGCGGCCTGGCGGCGACGTTCGACCTCGACAAGGTGCGCTGCCAGCCCGGCGACGACATCGGCCCCCTGTGGCACTGGCTTTACTTCCTGCCGCGCGCGCAGCAGTCGCAGCTGGGCGCGGACGGCCATCCCCGGCTCGGCGGTTTCCTGCCGCCGGTGCCGCTGCCGCGCCGCATGTGGGCGGGCGGGCGCCTGCAGTGGCACGCGCCGCTGCGCGTCGGCGATGCGGCGCGGCGCGTGTCGCGCATCGCGTCGGTGGACCACAAGGCGGGGCGCACCGGCGATCTCGTGTTCGTCACGGTGCACCATGAGATATCGAATGGAGGCGGCGTTGCGCTCACCGAAGAGCACGACATCGTGTACCGGGCGCCGCCGCAGGCCGGAGAGCCCGCCCCGGCCCCGCAGGCCGCGCCCGCCGGCGCGGCGTGGTCGCGCGAGATCCGACCCGACCCGGTCCTGCTGTTCCGCTATTCCGCCCTGACATTCAACGGGCATCGCATCCACTACGACCGAAAGTACGTGACCGAAGTGGAAGGCTATCCGGGCCTCATCGTGCACGGCCCCCTGATTGCCACGCTGCTGGCGGACCTGGCGGCGCGCGAGCGGCCCGGCGTTTCCTTCCGAAGTTTCAGTTTCAGGGCCGTCCGCCCGACCTTCGACCTCCGTCCGTTCCGCCTGTGCGGCAAGCCGTCGGCCGATGGCCAGTCCGCGCAGCTGTGGGCGCAGGACCACGAGGGTTGGCTCACCATGCAGGCCGAAGTGCAATTCGCTTGAACAACATCATGAAGACACAGATCCCCACTCCCGACTCGTTCCAGGAAATCCGCGAGGCCATGCGCGACCTGTGCGGCCGCTACGATGCCAAGTACTGGCAGGATGTCGACAGCGCGCGCGGCTATCCCGAAGCTTTCGTCGATGCCTTGACCGAAGCCGGCTGGCTCGCGGCCATGATCCCGCAGCAATACGGCGGCTCGGGGCTAGGCCTCGCGGAGGCGTCGGTGGTCATGGAGGAAGTGAACTTCTCCGGCGGCAACGCGGGCTCGGTGCATGGGCAGATGTACAACATGGGTACGCTGCTGCGCCATGGCTCGATCGAGCAGAAGCAGCAATACCTGCCCGGCATCGCAAGTGGCAAGCTGCGCCTGCAGACGATGGCCGTGACGGAGCCGACCACCGGCACCGACACGACCCAGCTGAAGACCACGGCCGTGCGCAAGGGCGACCGCTATGCCGTCAGCGGCCAGAAGGTCTGGATCTCGCGCATCCAGCATTCCGACCTGATGATCCTGCTGGCGCGCACCACGCCGCTGGCGGAAGTGAAGAAGAAGAGCGAAGGCATGAGCATCTTCATCGTGGACCTGCACCAGTCGATCGGCCACGGCATGACGGTGCGGCCGATCATGAACATGGTGAACCACGAGACCAACGAGGTGTTCTTCGACAACCTCGAGATCCCCGCGGAAAACCTGATCGGCGAGGAAGGCAAGGGCTTCAAATACATCCTCGACGGCCTGAACGCCGAGCGCACGCTCATCGCCGCGGAGTGCCTGGGCGACGCTTACTGGTTCGCCAACAAGTCGCGCGCCTACGCCAGCGAGCGCATCGTCTTTGGCCGGCCGATCGGCCAGAACCAGGGCGTGCAGTTCCCGATCGCCGATGCCTACATCGAAACCGAGGCGGCGAACCTGATGCGCTGGAAGGCGTGCTCGCTGTTCGACGCGGGCCAGCCCTGCGGCGGCGAGGCCAACATGGCCAAGTACCTGGCCGCCAAGGCCTCGTGGGAGTCCGCCAATGTCTGCCTGCAGACGCACGGTGGCTTCGGCTTCGCGCACGAGTACGACGTGGAGCGCAAGTTTCGCGAAACGCGCCTCTACCAGGTGGCGCCGATCTCGACCAACCTGATCTATTCCTACGTGGCCGAGCACCTGCTCGGCCTGCCGAGAAGTTTCTGACATGCCCAGGAGCTTCTGATGACGCGTCCCCTCGACGGCATCACTGTCGTCTCGCTGGAGCACGCCATCGCCGCGCCGTTCTGCACGCGCCAGCTCGCCGACTTGGGCGCACGCGTGATCAAGGTGGAGCGGCCCGGCACCGGCGACTTCGCCCGCGACTATGACGGTCGCACGAAGGGACTGGCCTCGCATTTCGTGTGGGTGAACCGGTCGAAGGAGAGCCTCACACTCGACTTGAAGCAGCCCGAAGCACTCGACGTGTTGAAGGACCTGCTGAAGACCGCGGACGTGTTCGTGCAGAACCTCGCGCCGGGCGCCGCGGCGCGCATGGGCCTGGGCTTCGAAGCGCTGCGGCAGATCAATCCGATGCTGGTGGCCTGCAACATTTCCGGCTACGGCGAAGACGGCCCCTATCGTGACAAGAAGGCCTATGACCTGCTGATCCAGAGCGAAGGCGGTTTCCTTGACATCACGGGCACGCCCGACGAACGCTCCAAAGCCGGCAACTCGATCGCCGACATCGCCGCGGGCATGTATGCCTACACGAATATCCTGGCGGCGCTGATGCTGCGCCAGCGCACCGGCACCGGCTCGCAGATCGACGTGTCGATGCTTGAGGCGCTCGGTGAGTGGATGGGGTTTCCGATGTACTACGCGTATGAAGGCCAGCCCGCACCCACGCGCAATGGCGCGTCCCACGCGACGATCTATCCCTATGGCCCGTTCCGCGCCGGCGACGGCAAGGAGGTGATGCTGGGGCTGCAGAACGAGCGCGAGTGGAAGGCGTTCTGCGAGAAGGTATTGAAGCAGCCGCAGCTCGTGGACGATGTGCGCTTCGACCTGAACCCCAAGCGCAGCGCGCATCGGGTGGAGTTGCGCCGCATCATCGAGGAGGCGTTTTCGTCTTTGACGGCGCAGCAGGTGATCGCACGGCTCGACGAAGCCCAGATCGCGAATGCCAACGTGAATCGGGTGGGAGACCTGTGGGAGCATCCGCAGCTGAAGGCGCGCAATCGTTTCCGCACCATCGGCTCGCCGGCCGGCGAGCTTCAGGCCCTGTTACCACCCGGCGCGAGCGACAGCTTCGAGTACCGGATGGATGCGGTGCCGGACATCGGCGAACACAGCGAACGCATCCTGCGCTCGCTGGGGCGCACCGACGAAGCCATCGCGGCTCTGCGCGCGAAGGGCGCGACCTGAAATGACCATCCGGTCCGCCCGCAGTTTACTCTTCGTCCCCGCATCGAGGCCGGACCGCTTTGCGAAGGCGCTGGCGTCGCAGGCGGATTGCGTGATCATCGATCTCGAGGATGCCGTCGCTCCATCGGACAAGGTGCGCGCGCGCGAGCAACTGTTGGAGGGGTTGCGTGCGTTCGACGCCCCTCAGCTTGCGCGGACCCTGATCCGCATCAACGCCGGTGGGACCGAGTGGCACGAGGCGGATCTGCTGGCGCTCGGTCATTGGTGTGCCCAGGGCGGTTTGGGCGGCGTGATGGTTCCGAAGGCGGAGACTGAGAGTGCGCTCGAGAGGGTGGCGACTGCACTCGGCCCCGCCGCTTCGCTGGTGCCCCTGGTCGAATCCCTCGCAGGCGTCGATGCCCTGGACCTCATTGCCCAGGCGAAGCAGGTTGTGCGTCTTGCATTCGGCAACCTAGATTTCCAGCTCGATCTGGGTATGAAGTGCGAACCGGAGGAGCCGGAGCTCGCCGCGGTGCGTTTCCAGCTCGTTGCAGCCTCTCGTCGGGCGGGGCTCGCACCACCGATCGATGGGGTCACGGTCGACGTGGCGGATGCGGATCGGCTGCAGCGCGATGCCCGGCGCTCGCGGGCCTTCGGCTTCGGCGCCAAGCTGTGCATCCACCCCGCCCAGATTGCCGGCGTCAACGATGCCTTCACCTCGACGCCGGCCGAGATCGAATGGGCGAACCGGGTCCTGGCGGCGGCACAGGCGAGTGGCGGCCAGGTCGTCAGTATCGACGGCAAGATGGTGGACGCGCCGGTGATCAGGCTGGCGGAGAAGACGCTGCGACAGCGTGGCCCCATCACCAACGCCGCCGGGTGAGCCCAGCCGGTCCGAAAACGCTTGCTCAGGCGTTGCGCGTCGTCGGGTCGCGATCGGGCCCGGCCACGACGCCCGTGTCATGCAGGCGGCCGATTTCGCTGCCGGCCAGGCCGAGCACGTCGTGCAGCACCTCGTCGGTGTCGGCGCCCAACAACGGGGCGGGGCGGGTCGGCATTCGCTCTTCGCGGCCCACGCGCACCGCCGCGCCCGCGGCCAGGTGCGGACCGACGCCGGGGGTGGTGATGCGCTCGAACACCGGGTTGGCCAGGCTGGCGCGCGGATCATTCATCAGCGCCTCACGCGCGGTCTGGTACGGTCCCCAGCACACGCGGTGCTGGTCAAGTTGCGCGGCGACCTGCCCGTACGTGCGCGCGCCGACCCAGGGCTCGATGATCGACGCGATCGCATCGCGCGCTTCATAGCGCTGGGCTTCGTCGTCCAGGTCGAGGCCGGTGCGCGACTGCAGGTCGGCAATCGCATCGCCGATGCCGCAGTCCTGCACCAGCGCGCGCCACTGGCCGGCCGAGATGCCGACCACCATGACGCGGCGGCCGTCGGCGGTGGCGAAGTCGCGGCCGAACGCGCCGTACAGGTGGTTGCCGATCGACGGCCGTTCCTGTCCCAGCACTTCGGCTTCGGCCAGCACGCCCAGGTGCGACAGCATCGTGAACGCCAGGTCCGACAGTGCCAGCTTCAGCTCGGCCCCCTTGCCGCTGCGCCGACGCCGGTCAACCGCCGCCATGAGGGCGAAAGCGGCATGGTAGGCGCACGCGATGTCCCAGGCCGGCATCACCTGGTTGACCGGCCGCTCGGGCGTCGCACCGCCGGTGACGGCGGGATAGCCGGTGGCGCAGTGCACGGTGTAGTCGACCGCGGTGCTGCCGTCGCCGTTGCCCTGTACCGTGCAGCTGATAAGGTCGACGCGCCGCGCCGCCAGCACTTCGTGCGCGAGCCACGGCGTGCCGATGTTGGTCAGCAGCACGCCGCCTTCCTGGCCGGCGTGGTCGGGCGCGGTCACCAGCGCCTGCACCAGCTCACGCCCTTCGGGGCGCTTGAGGTCAATCGCGATCGAGCGCTTGGCCTTGTTCAGGCCGGTCCAGTAAAGGCTGCGGCCGCTGGGCAAACGCGGCAGGCGGCCGTAGTCGATGCCGCCGCCGATCATGTCGACGCGGATCACGTCGGCGCCGTACTGCGCCAATGTCAGCCCGGCCAGCGGCGCCGCGATGAAGGCTGAGCTTTCGACGACGCGCAGGCCTTGAAGCAGGGCGTATGTCATGGCCGTTCGAAGATCGCCGCGATGCCCTGCCCGCCGCCAATGCACATCGTCTCCAGCCCGTAGCGTCCGCCGCGCCGCCGCAGTTCATGCAGCAGCGTGGTCATGATGCGCGCGCCGGTCGCGCCCACCGGGTGCCCGAGCGAGATGCCCGAGCCGTTGACGTTGAGCCGGTCTTCGAGTTCGTCCATGGAACTGCCAAAACCCTTCACGCAGGCCAGCGCCTGGCAGGCGAAGGCTTCGTTGAGTTCGACCAGGTCCATCTGGCCGAGGCGCAGGCCGGTCCGCTTCAGCAGCTTGTCGACCGCCGGCACCGGGCCGATGCCCATGTGCGAGGGCTCGCAGCCGGCCGCCGCCCAGCCCACCAGCCAGCCGCTCGGCTCCAGGCCCAGCGTGGCCAGTTGGTCCTCCGCGACGACCAGGCAAGCCGCCGCCGCGTCGTTCTGCTGGCAGGCGTTGCCGGCGGTGACCGTGCCGTCCTTCAAGATGGCCTTGAGCCGGGCCAGGCTGTCGGCCGTGGTGTCGGACCGCAAGCCCTCGTCGCGCTCGACGGTGACGGGTTCGCCCTTGCGCTGCGGCACGGAGACCGGCACCACCTCGGCATCGAAGCGGCCCTCGGCCCAGGCCGCGGCGGCGCGACGCTGGCTGCGCAGCGCGAACGCGTCGGCGGCCTGGCGCGAGATGGCGAAGTCGCGCGCCAGGTTCTCCGCCGTTTCGATCATGCCGCTGATGCGGCCGAAGCGCGCCTCGGGCTGCGAACGCTCGCGGCCGCGGTCGAGGCGGTCGTGCAGCGTCACCGAGCCGGCGCGGCTGCCCCAGCGCATGCCGGTCGTGTAGTACTCGACGTTGCTCATGCTCTCGACGCCACCGGCCATCACGACGTCGGCGGCGCCGGTCTGCACCATCATCGCGGCGGTGGCGATGGCCTGCAGGCCACCGCCGCAGCGCCGGTCCAGCTGCATGCCGGCCACGCCGACCGGCAAGCCCGCCTGCAGTGCAATCCAGCGGCCGGTGCACGGGGTCTCGCCATTGGTGTAGCTCTGCGCGAACACCACGTCGTCGATTCGCGCCGGGTCGAGGCCTGTGCGTTGCACGATGGCGCGCGCGACGGTTGCGCCCAACTCCTCGACCGGGATGTTCTTGAGGGCGCCCCCGAAAGCGCCGATCGGCGTGCGCAGGGGGGAGACGATGGCGGCTCGTTTCAAGGTCTGTTCCGTTCTCAGATGGGGTCCCACGTGAACACGTCCGCCGAACGCTCCATCGGCACGAAAGCCGGGCGTAGTGCGGGAATGCCGTGCTCGGCCAGGCTCCTGACACTGACCGCGCAGTTGCCGTGACGCACTATGCGGGTGCGGCAGTTCTGCAGTGAAGATCCAAGTTCACTCCTACTCGCCATCCCAATAGTCCAGAGCCTGCGATGGGCGCGTGAGGTGACGCACACCCCCGTCGCCAAAGGCGCCAATCTTGCCGGAATCGGGGTATTCGCAGACCTCGGCCGGCATCATCGTGCTGACCGAAATGAATTCCAGCGCCGCGTCGGAGTCGTTGACGATCTGGTGAGCCGTTTCGGGCCCGCCCGTCGGGCAACAGATGAAATCGCCCGCGCGGATCTTTCGTGTTTCGTCGCCGTAGCGCAGCAAACCCGAGCCGCGGATGATGAAGAACATTTCTTCCTCGGCACGGTGGCTATGGAACGGGCAGCCCGTCTTGCCGGGCGGCAACACGTCATACGAATAGCCCAGGTCTTTGGCGCCCAGGCGCGGCCCCACACGCGCGGAGCGTGATTCAAACTTGTCACCTTGGCTGGTGTGTTCTAGCGTGAGCTCGTCGATGTTGACAACGCGGTCGTTGATGGGCACGGAACACCTCCTGGGGCAAATCAGCCAATCGCCTCGTCTGCGCGCAGCAGCAGTTCCTGCGGAATCTGCAGGCCCAGGGCGTCCGCGGTCTTGCGGTTGATGACGAACTCGAATCGCTTGGGCAACTCCACCGGCAGGTCGGCCGTGCGGGCGCCACGCAGTACCCGGTCGAGCAGACCCACCGACTGCACCGTCATCTCGGAAGTCAGGGGTCCATACGAGAACAGCGCGCCGGACTCGGCGAATCCCCGCCAGTCGCAAAAAGTCGGGATGCGGTTGGAAGCGGTGAAATCGATGATCTGCTTACGCGCCAGAGCGGTGAGCGGCGTGGTGTACACGATGAGCGCCTGGGCTTGCCATTTTTTTATTTCTCTCAGGGCTCCGTCGAAGTCCCCCGGCGCGGCGACGCGGAAGGGGCGCACTTCGAGCCCCATCTTCTTGCCGCTCACCGCTCTGGCGCGTAAGCAGATCATCGATTTCACCGCTTCCAACCGCATCCCGACTTTTTGCGACTGGCGGGGATTCGCCGAGTCCGGCGCGCTGTTCTCGTATG
>JANYAN010000491.1 GCA_025361305.1 Burkholderiales bacterium | reverse complement strand
TTCCTACTTCAACACCGCGCACCCAGTCGACTACTACGACGCCTCAAAAGGAACCTACTGTAACGACTTCACCGGCGGCGTGTCGGTTGGTAGCATTACGGTCGGCGGGGCGCTGAACCCCAATCCCTACGCGACGTTGTGGCAAGAGTTCGCCTCGCGCAAGTCGGAGGTGTCAAGTGACACACGATAAGCCCACTCAGACGAGTACTGGGAGACGAGGTCCGAGGGGACCTTGATACGGAGCTGCCATCGAGTGTAACTCGGGCGCTTGTACACCCCTGTGTATGCCTTCGGCATGTTCGATTCCTCAGTCATGGTTGAAGACAAAGGTGACACACCAAAAGGACACACTACAGGGTTGAAAGCCCTTGCCAGCACGTAAGTCCGCGCCAGCATTGGCAAAACGAAAAGGAAAGAAGGTTGACGAGCCTTACCCCCGGCACTGGCTCCACAGTTAGGGCTGCTTGGTTCCCCACCTGACCCGGTTGGCCGCTTCACCATGCGGGGAGGCCCGTCAGCGTGCATTGTAGGCGACCGCTGGCGGGCCGGCGCTGGCGGGGCCATCTAGAATCAACCCGATGTCCTACCTCGTGCTCGCCCGCAAATACCGTCCCCGGACCTTCTCGGAATTGGTGGGCCAGGAGCACGTGGTCAGGGCACTTTCCAATGCCCTGGCACAGCAGCGCCTGCACCATGCATACCTTTTCACCGGGACCCGCGGCGTCGGCAAGACGACGGTCTCGCGCATTCTTGCGAAGTCGCTCAATTGCCAGGGCCCCGACGGCAAGGGCGATATCACCGCTACACCCTGCGGCGTCTGTCAGGCCTGTACCGATATCGACAGCGGACGCTTCGTTGACTACACCGAACTGGACGCGGCGTCCAATCGCGGCGTCGACGAGGTCCAGTCGCTGCTCGAGCAGGCGGTGTACAAGCCGGTGCAAGGCCGCTTCAAGGTGTTCATGATCGACGAAGTTCACATGCTCAGCGGGCATGCCTTCAATGCCATGCTCAAGACCCTGGAGGAGCCGCCCGAGTACCTCAAGTTCGTGCTGGCAACGACCGATCCGCAAAAGGTGCCGGTCACCGTGCTGTCGCGGTGCCTGCAGTTCAATCTTCGACCCATGGCGCCCGAGACGATGCGAGAGCATCTGGCCCACGTGCTCAAGGCCGAGGGTATCGCCGCGGACGATCAGGCCCTGGCACTGCTGGCCCGGGCAGCGCGCGGCTCGATGCGCGACGCCCTGTCGCTGGCTGACCAGGCCATCGCGTTCGGCAATGGCAGGCTGGAACAGGTGACGGTGCGGCAAATGCTGGGTAGTGTCGACCAGAGCCACGTGATCCAGCTCATTGAGGCGCTGGCGCAGGGCGATGGGGCAACGGTGGTCGAGACCTCTGAGGCTCTGCGCTTGCAGGGGTTGAGCGCTGCGTCGACGCTCGAGGAAATGAGTTCAATGCTGCAGCGCATGGCCGTTGCCCAGGCGGTGCCGCAGGCACTGCGCGATGGCGATGTCGAGGCGCAGCAGGTCGAGCGACTGGCAGCGCTGCTGCCGGCCGACGAGACACAGCTGCTCTACAGCATGTGCCTGCATGGGCGCGCCGAACTCGGTCTGGCGCCGGACGAATACGCGGCATTGACGATGGTCTTGCTGCGTCTTCTGGCTTTCAAGCCGAGGGCGGAAAAAAAAACTCTGAATGAGCCTGCCAGAGCGGTAGCTGCGCCGACACGCCCCATAGCGCCGATGGCTGATGCGCCGCCCGGCAGGGTACTGCCGGTGTTCGACCCGCCGGCCGCCGCGCAGCGCCGGACGGTTGCACCGCTCGCCGGGCGGGCTGGCAACGGGGTTTTCGGGGTTCCGGTGCGGGTCCAGGCCGAGTCGAGCCGGGAGGCGGCTCCCCGGCCGGCAGCGGCGTTGCAGCCGACCGAGGACGGCGATTTCTGGCATGCGACAGTGCAGATGCTGGTGGCTGGCGAGGCCGTCACCGCTATGGCGCGCGAACTGGCGCTTCAATCGCAACTGGTGGCGCGCGACGACGGCCATTGGATGCTGCGCGTGGAGCGCGAATCGCTCAACCAACTGGCCAGCCGGGAACGATTGCAAGGCGCCCTTCATGCCGCGGGCTACACAGTCAGCCTCAGTGTTGAAGTCGGCGCCGTGACCGACAGTCCGGCCTGGCGCAACAG
>JANYAN010000477.1 GCA_025361305.1 Burkholderiales bacterium | reverse complement strand
CGCCCGACGACCTGAACAGCGACATCCACGCCTCGGCCGTCTACCGCGCCAACCTGATCAGCGTGATGGCGCAGCGGGCCGTCGCGAAGGCGTTGGGGTAGGTCTGACGCGCTGAATTACGGACATCCGGACGCAAAGGACACAAAGGTTGCGCAAAAGACGCAAAAGGGATACCAAGAGATAATTTGGTAGGTCTTTTCGTTTTCTTCCGGTCTTTTTTGCGCCCTTTGCGTAGTTTTTGCGTCCTCTGCGTCCTCTGCGTCCTCTGCGTCCTCTGCGTCCTCTGCGTCCGGATGTCCGACCCGCTGCATTCATGACTCTCACCATCGACAGCCTCACCCAGTCATTGCAGGGGGTGGGGTATTTCGCCGACAGGCGGCTGACCACGGCCGTGTTTCTGGCGCTCAAATTGCAGCGGCCACTTCTGCTGGAAGGTGAGCCGGGCGTCGGCAAGACCGAAATGGCCAAGGCGCTGGCCCTGGCGCTGGGCCGTGACCTGCTGCGCCTGCAGTGCTACGACGGTATGGAGCTGCGCGAAGCGCTCTATGAATGGAATTACGCCGCGCAGCTGCTGCACATGCGTGCCGTCGAGGGCAAGGAAGATGCCGCCCAGGTGGAACGCGAGGTGTACCAGGACAAATACCTGATCCGGCGGCCGCTGCTGCAGGCGCTGCAGGCGCCCGCCCCCGGCGCGGTGCTGCTGATCGACGAGGTGGACCGCGCCGACGAGCCGTTCGAGGCCTTCCTGCTCGAATACCTGGGCGAGTACCAGGTGAGCATTCCCGAAATCGGAACGGTGCGGGCCCAGGCGACGCCGATCACCCTGCTGACCAGCAACCGCACGCGCGAACTCAACGACGCGGTCAAGCGGCGCTGCCTCTATCACTGGCTCGACTATCCCGAGCGCGAAAGGGAACTCGCCATCGTTCGGGCCCAGGTACCCCAGGCCGGCGAGGCCCTGTCCCGGCAGATTGCGCAGTTTGTCGGGCGCCTGCGCAGCCAGCCCTTCGCCAACGCCTTCCAGCGCGCCCCCGGCATCGCCGAGAGCGTGGAATGGGCCAAGGCCCTGGTCGCGCTCGATACGCTGGTCGTCGACCCCGAAGTCGTCGCCGACACCGCCGGAGTCTTGTTCAAGCAGCGCGAGGACGTCGCCGCTCTGACGCGCGACCTTGTTGTCGATCTGCTCAAGCCAGAGCCGGCGGACGCGTGAATTCGACATGCAGCTAGGCGACGCAAGAACCGGCAAGCTGGCCGACAACATCACCGGGTTCGGCCGGGCGTTGCGGCGTGCGGGTGTGCGGGTCGACAGCGCCCGCATTGCGCTGGCTTCGCAGGCGGCGCAAATCGTCGGGGTGGCCAGCAAAGATGGCATGAGTGCGGCGCTGGAGGCGGTGATGTGCAGCCGTGAGCAGGACAGGCTGGTGTTTCGCGAGCTTTTCGACGTCTATTTTCGCGACCCGGAAGTTGCCAACAAGCTGCTGTCGCAACTGTTGCCCAGCGCGCAAGGCAAGGCCGAACCGAGCAAGCGCCGGCCCCGTGTGCGCGAGGCGTTGTCGCCGCAAAAGGCCTTCGGCCAGAGCCAGCCCAAGAAGGAGGACCAGCGCGTCGACTTCGATGCGGCCATGACGGCCAGCGATCTGCAGCGCCTCAAGCACGCGGATTTCAACGCGCTCAGCGCCACCGAATACCACATGGTCGAGCGGCTGGTGCGCGACATCTCGTTGCCCCTGCCGCGCGTGGCGGCGCGCCGGACGCGCCCGGGCGCGCAGGGCAGCCAGCTGCATTGGCCGGGCGTGATGCGCCAGGCTTCGCGCACCGGCGGCGAACTGATGCGGCTGCCGCGCCTGCAGCGGCGCGAGCAGACCCTGCCGCTGGTCGTGCTGGTGGATGTATCGGGTTCGATGGAGCGGTACGCCCGGCTGCTGCTGGCCTTCCTGCATGCCGCAACGCGCGGCAACCGGCGGCGCGATGTGTTCGCCTTCGGCACCCGTCTGACTGACCTGACGCCTGCATTCCGTCTGGCCGATACCGACGAGATGCTGGCCGCGGCCAGTGTGCTGATCGAAGACTTCGCCGGTGGCACTCGACTGGGCGAGTCGCTGGCAACATTGCGGGAACACCACGGGCGCCGCCTGGTGGGACGACGCAGCCTGGTGCTGGTGATCACCGACGGACTGGACACCGGCGAGCCCTCCGACCTGGATCGCGAACTCGCATGGCTTGACCGGCATTGCCGCCGGCTCCTATGGCTCAATCCGCTGTTGCGTTTCGATGCGTACACGCCTACCGCACGCGGTGCGGCCGTGTTGAACGCCCATGCGCACGGCATGCTGGCCGTGCACAACCTGACCCGGCTCGAAGACCTGGCGCGCAGCCTGGCCGAACTGATGAAGCGCTAGACAATCCAACGAAGGCAAAGACCATGGACATGCAAGGCAATCGCGTGCTGGCGATCACACAGCAACAGGCCTGGGATGCGCTCAACGACCCCGAAGTACTCAAGGCCAGTGTGCCGGGCTGCGACAAGCTCGAGCGCACCGCGGACAACCAGTACGCCGTGGGCATGAGCCTGAAGATCGGTCCGGTGTCTGCGAAGTTCGCCGGCAAGATCGTCCTGTCCGAGATCGTGCCGCCGGCCAGCTACACGCTGGCCTTCGACGGGCAGGGTGGGGTTGCGGGTTTCGGCAAGGGCACGTCCAGGGTGACGCTGGCGCCCAGGGACGGCGGCTGCGAGCTGACCTACGCCGTCCATGCGACGGTGGGCGGCAAGGTCGCACAGCTCGGCCAGCGCCTGATCGATGGCGCCGCCAAGTCGATGGCCGAGGATTTCTTCAAGCGGTTCGACGAGGAAATGCAGCGGCGCTACCCGCAGGCCTATGCGGCCAGCGCAATAGCGACGGCTTCCCAGGAGGCGGGTCAAGCCGATCGGCCGGCCGCCAGAATACCGGTGTGGGCCTGGGTGGCGGGTGCCGTGCTGCTGCTGGCGGTGCTGTACTGGGCGCGCTGAAGCACGAATGGGAGTTTGAGCTATGGAAAATCTCGATGTGATGGTGCTGCGCACGCTGCGCGACTGGCGTTTGTCCGGAAGGCGGGCCTTGCTGGCCACCGTGGTGCGCACCTGGGGTTCTTCGCCACGGCCGATCGGCTCGATCATGGCGCTGTGCGAAGACGGGTCGGTGGTCGGCTCGGTGTCCGGCGGCTGTGTCGAGGACGATCTGATCTATCAATTCACGCAGGCCTACTCGGGCAAGTCGCAGGACAAGCGCCTCCCCAGCGGCGCGCCGGGCTTTGTCAAGTACGGCATCACGGCTGACGAAGCGCACCGATTCGGCCTACCGTGCGGTGGCACGCTCGAATTGCTGCTCGAATACGACCCCGATGCCACCACCCTGGCCGAGCTGGTGCGCGCACTGGAGGCGGGCAAGTTGATGCAGCGTACGGTGCGCCTGGCCGACGGCAACGCAACGCTGCATGACGCACTGGGCCCGGCCCAGTTGACGGTCGACGCGGTCGAGCTGGTCAACACGTTCGGCCCCGAATACCGGATGCTGATGATCGGCGCCGGGCAACTCACCGAGTACCTTGCCACGATGGCCCTGTTCAGCGGCTTCGCGGTCACCGTATGCGACCCGCGTGAGGAATACCGCGCTTCCTGGAGCGTCGCCGGGGCCAAGGTGGTGGCCGACATGCCCGATGACGTTGTTACCGCGTTTGCGCCTGACCGGCGCAGTTGCGTGGTGGCGCTTACCCACGACCCCAAGCTGGACGACCTGGCCTTGATGGAGGCGCTGGGTACCAATGCCTTCTATGTCGGCGCCATCGGAAGCCGGCGCAATAACGAGTCGCGGCACCAGCGCCTGATCGAGCATTTCGGGCAGACGGAGCAGAGCCTGGCGCGCCTGCGCGGGCCGATTGGCATCTACATCGGCAGCAAGACACCGGCCGAAATCGCCGTGAGCGTCATGGCCGAAATATTGGCGGTGAAAAACGGTGTGACCCTGCCGCGTGACATGGGCGTGGCCAATGCCAAGAACGGCCAGGACATTCCGGCCAACGATGCGGGAGCCAATGTGTGTGCGCCGCCACACACGGTGGATTGAGTTCCGGCGTTATGCCGGGCGGGCGCACCGACGCGTGGCTGGGCCTGTGCGCGCTGCTGGGCCTGGGTAGTGTTGCCGTGGCGTTGGCTGGCAACCCGGTTGCGATGTCGTGGCACCCAACCGCAGGGATGCGCAGCCCGTGGACCTTGTGGACCAGCGCCTTCGTGCATCTGGGCACGCCGCACCTGCTGGCAAACCTGCTTGCGCTGGCGGCCCTGGCGACGCTGGCCGTCATCTGGCAGGCGGACCGTTGGGCGGCCCTGACGTGGCTGGCGGCCTGGCCCGTGGGGATTGTGGCGCTGCTGCTGTGGCCAGGCGTTGGCCAGTACTCCGGCATGT
>JANYAN010000400.1 GCA_025361305.1 Burkholderiales bacterium | reverse complement strand
GTCGCTGGCCGAAGCAACCCAGCCGGCCGACTTCGAATGGCTGATGGGCATCAACTTCTGGGGTGTGGTCAATGGCACCCAGGCTTTCATGCCGCACCTGCGCGCCAGTGGCCAGGGCCATGTGATCAACATCTCCAGCGTGTTCGGCATCATCGCCATGCCGACCCAGTCTGCCTACAACGCCAGCAAGTTCGCCGTGCGCGGGTTCACTGAAGCCTTGCGCATGGAGCTCGATCTGGAGCGTGCGCCGGTCAGTGCCACCTGCGTGCATCCAGGCGGAGTAGCCACCAACATCGCCTTGGCAGGACGAGTGGACCCTGCTATCGAGCGCCTGAGCGGGCTCAGCGCCCAGGCCCACCGTGAGCGAGACAACCGCCTGATCCAGGTGACGACGCCCGAGTCGGCAGCGGCGCAAATCATTGCTGGCGTCGAGGGCAATGCGCGCCGTGTGCTGGTCGGGTCAGATGCGCGCCGGGTCGATTTCTTGACGCGTCTGCTGGCGTCGGCTTACCAGGGTCTGGTCACGAGGCGGGCGCGCAGGATGCTCGCCGCCGAGGCCGCCACCGCTGGAAACGCGACATGACCGCAGACAACACCGGTCCTACCATTTTCGACGTCGTTGTCGTGGGCGCCGGGCTCTCGGGTATCGCCGCAGGCCACTATCTCAAGGCCCTGTGCCCGACGCGAACCTTTGCGATCCTGGAAAGCCGGCAGGCAATCGGCGGTACCTGGGACTTGTTCCGCTATCCCGGCATTCGCTCCGATTCCGACATGTTCACGCTGGGTTACAGCTTCCGCCCCTGGACCAGCAACAGCACGTTTGCCCCAGGCCCTGCCATTCGCGAGTACGTCAATGCGACGGCGCGCGAAGAGGGAATCGACCAACACATCCGCTTTGGGCACCGCGTGACCGGTGCCGCCTGGGACTCGCAGCAGGCGCGCTGGACCGTCACAGCCACCACGGGCGAGCCCGGGCGGGAAGTGCAGTTCGCCTGCCGCTTTCTCTTCTTCTGCAGCGGCTACTACGACTACGAACAGGGACACGACCCATCATGGCCTGGCCGCGAGACGTTCGGCGGCCTGGTGGTGCATCCCCAGAAATGGCCGTCCGATCTGGACTACAGCGGGCGCCGGGTGGTGGTCATAGGCAGCGGCGCCACCGCCGTCACACTGGTGCCGGATATGGCAGCCACTGCGGCCCACGTGACGATGCTGCAGCGTTCGCCCAGCTACATCATTCCCATGCCGGCGGTTGACCGCATTGGGACCGCGCTGCGGCGCTGGCTGCCCAGCCAGTTGTCGTACCGGCTGATCCGCTGGAAGAACATCCTGATGGCCACCGCGTTCTACCAGTATTCGCGGCACCGTCCCGAGCGCGTCAAGCAACTGATCCTGGGCTACGCCAGGCAGTTGCTGGGGCCGGCCTTCGATGTCGAGCGCCACCTGTCCCCTAGCTACAAGCCCTGGGACCAACGCCTTTGCATCGCGCCGGACGCCGACATCTTTCGCGCCATCCGGGCCGGCAAGGCCGACATCGTCACCGGGCAGATCGACTGCTTCACACCCGGCGGCATCCGGCTGACATCCGGCGAAGAGATCGCGGCGGACATGATCGTCACGGCCACCGGCCTGAAGCTCAAGGTGCTGGCCGGCGCGTCTCTCACGCTGGATGGCATGCCGGTGGACTTGTCCAGGGCTATCGTCTATCGCGGTTCGATGTACAGCGGCGTGCCCAACCTGGCAGTCGCCTCGGGATACACCAACGCGTCCTGGACGCTCAAGTGCGAACTGGTGGCGCGTTACGTCTGCCGCCTGCTCAACGAGATGCAAGCGCAGAAACTGGACATGTGCGTGGCGGTCAACGAAGACACCAACCTGCCCACCGAGCCCTTCCTCAATCTCAGTTCGGGTTACATCCAGCGGGTTGCGGACAAGCTGCCGCGGCAGGGCACGCGCAGGCCGTGGCGCATGTACCAGAACTACCTTCTGGACCTGCTGACGCTGAAATTCTCTCCGTTGCGCGATGGGGTGATGCGCCTTACAGCGGCAAAAGCCGCCGTGCCCTCGTCGCCCTCTGCCACAGGCGCCGACGCTAAAACCTGAAGATCCGTTGCGCGTTTGCCGACCGCACCGCGGCGCATTGAGCCTCAGGTAACGCCGCCGTATTGGCAAACGCGCCCTTTGTATCGTGCACCTGGTGCGGCCAGTCGGTGCCCAGCATCACGTGCTCTGCGCCGACCACCGAGATCAAGTACTGCAGCGCGCCGGGGTTATAGGTGATGCTGTCGTAGTAGATGTGGCGCAAGTAGTCGGTGGGCTTGCGCTTCATCTGGCGCCGCGAGGGGATCTCCACAGCATCGCCCATCTCGAAACGACCGACCAGATAGGGCAGCGTTCCGCCACCGTGCGAGGCAATGATCTTGAGATGGGGGAACTGGTCGAAGAAGCCTTCGAAGATCATTCGCGTGATCGCCAGCGTGGTGTCGAACATGAAACCAACCGACCAGCTCAGGTCGAACTTGGTCATGTCCATCATGTCCACGCCCGGAGGATCGGTGGGGTGGACCAGCACCGGCAGGGCTCGCTTGTCGATCTCGGCCCAGATCGGCGCGAACAGCGGATCGGTGAGGCTGCGTCCCGCTATGTTGGCCAGCACCATGACGCCCACCGCACCGTTGCGGCAGCTACGGTCGAGTTCTTCGATGGCCTTCTGCGGATATTCCCAGGGCAGCGAAGTGAACCACCGGATGCGGTCGGGCCAGGTGGCCTGCGCCTGCGCCATGGTGTCGTTCGATTCGCGCGCCGCGCGGCAGCTGACATCTTCGTTGCCCCAATAGACATTCGGGCAGGTCAGCGAGACGACCGAAATGTCGATGCCCGCCGCGTCCATGTGCTTGACGCGCAACTCGTAGTCGAAGTGGCCACGCTGGGGGATGACCACAGGCGTGTTGCCGCGAAAGATCTCCTGCTGGCCGTCCGGCCGCGTCTTGATGCTGTAGAGGCCGCCTTCCTGCTTGAGCAGTTCCAGCCACTTGGCGGTGAACATATGAGTGTGAATGTCGATAACTGTCATGAATCACGTCTCCTGGTGGGTCTGGATGGTCGTTAAAGGTGTTGCACGGTGCTCAGTGCGTGAGCACCTGGCCGAGGAAGGATTGCAGCCGCGGGCTTTGCGGACGCGTAAAGAATTCACCGGGCGGCGCCGTCTCGATGATCTGGCCCTGGTCCATGAAGATCACCCGGTCGGCCACGCGCCGGGCAAAGCCCATCTCGTGCGTCACGATCATCATGGTCATGCCTTCTGCGGCCAGGCTTTCCATGGTCTGCAGCACTTCGTTCACCATTTCCGGGTCAAGCGAGGCAGTGGGCTCGTCGAACAGCACCACCTGCGGCCGGGTGCACAGGGTCCGCGCGATGGCGGCACGCTGTTGTTGGCCCCCCGAAAGCTGTGCCGGTCGCTTTTGCGCCTGGTCCATCAGCCCGACACGCTCGAGATACTGGATGGCGCGCCCGTGTGCGTCGCGACGGCTTACGCCACTGCCCCAGACGGGACCCACCGTCAGGTTTTGCAGCACCGTCATATGGGGGAACAGGTTGAACTGCTGGAATACCATGCCGACACGCCGGTTGACCGCAAGGCGCGCCGCCTTCGTGATTTGATCGGCACCCACATCGACGCCGCAAACGTGCAGGCGCCCTTGCTGGAAGGGCTCGAGCAGGTTCACGGTGCGCACCAGTGTGGATTTGCCCGAACCCGACGGTCCGCAAATGACGATGCGCTCGCCGCTTGCCACCTGCAAGTCGATGTCGCGCAAGGCGTGGAAAGCCCCGTACCACTTGTTGATGCCCTCCATCCGCACGACGGGCGCATCTGCGGCAGGGGTCTCTATTGACGTGGTGGTCATGACAGGTTCGTGAAAATTCAGCGCCGCGCTTCAAGCCGCCGACTGTAGCGTGACAGGGCGTAGCAGACCGCCAGGTAGACCAGCGCCAGGAACACATGCCCCGAGGTCAGGATGTTGGACTCGCCCACCCAGCCCGGCGATTTTGCCCCGCTCTCCACGGCACCCAGCAGATCGTTGACGCCGATCACCGAGAGCAACGTGGTCTCCTTGATCACAGCAATCATGATATTGACCAGCGCGGGCACCACGGCCGTCACTGCCTGCGGCAGCACCACCAGGCGCATCGCATGCAGGTCGGACAGGCCCACGGTGGTGGCCGCCTCGAATTGCCCCCGACCGACTGATTGCAGGCCACCGCGAAACACCTCGGCCGCCATCGCCGCATTGAACAGCGCGAAGGCTGCAACCGCGCGCGCGAACAGGTCGATGTCCCAGCCCGCGGGCAGGAACATCGGCAAAAGCGTGGCCGCAAGAAATAGCACCGCGAGCAGCGGTACCGAGCGCATGCCTTCGACAAACGCCGCGCACAGCCATCGCAATACCGGCAGCCGCGAACGGCGGCCCAGGGCCAGCGCCAGGCCTACCGGCAATGCCGTGGCGAACGTGGCCAGGGTCACCACCAGGGTCAACAGCAGGCCACCCCAGCGCGTGGGCACGACAACGGGCAGCGGACCACCGCCGTGCAGCAGGGCGAAGAACACCATCGGCAAGACGATAAATCCCAGCAGTACGCGCTGCATGCTCGCCGCGTGCGAGCGCCGTACCACCCAGGTCCAGAACATCGCGAAAGCAACAAAACAGGCCCAGGCGCGCCACAGCTGGTCTGACGGAAAATCACCCACCAGCCACGGCTTCCAGCGCGCGGTGATGAATGCCCAGCACGCGCCGGCGTCTCCTGGACAGGCGTCGCTGTTGCTGCCTTGCCAGTGCGCGTTCACGATCGCCCACTGGAAGAAGCGCCAGCCATACAGCGCGAACGCGGCCACCAGCAACAACGACAGCATGCCCATCGCCGGACTGGCGAACCAGGCCTGGCGCCAGCGGGCAAGCGCCGGTGCCGCCCGCACCGGCGCGTGTCGTGGCTCGATCAGGATCTGGCGCACAAAGCGTGTCAAGTCAACGCCCTTCGTGTGCAAGCAGCCGGCGATTCGCGAGGTTCACTGCGAGCGCGATCAGCAGGTTGATCGCGGCGTACAGCAGGACCACCAATGCCATCGCTTCCAGTGCCTGGCTGGTCTGGCTCAGCACCGTGCCCCCGACGATCTGCATGATGTCGGGGTAGCCGATGGCAGCGGCCAGCGACGAGGCCTTGGCCAGCGTCTGGTATTGACCGGCGGCCGGAGGCAGCGCGACACGCAGCGCCTGCGGCAGGGTGATCAGCAAGGCCTCTCGCCACCCGCTCAGGCCCACGGTGGCAGCCGCTTCACTTTGTCCGCGCGGCACCGACAGGATGCCCGCGCGGAAGATTTCGGCCAGGAAGGTGCTGTTGTAAATGGACAGGCCCAGCGTCAACGCCACCAGTTCGGGCAGCAAGGCAAACCCGCCGACGACATTGAACCCTTCCACATGGGGAGCCTCCAGTCCGAATGTGGGCGTCAGATGCATCCGTGGCAGGAACAAGCCGCGGTTGTTCAGAAGGATGTCGCCCCATTGCAGGCTGTCACCCACCGAGGGCAGCAGCGCCATCGCCGAGAAATACCAGAAGAATATCTGCAGCAGCAACGGAATGTTGCGGAACACCTCCACATAGACGGTCGACGCGCCACGGATCAGAGGGTGTCCGGCCAGCCGGCCGAAGGCGGTGCACAGCGCAACCACCGTGCCAAGAACACTGGCCAGCGCAACCACCAGCAGCGTGTTCAGGGTGGCGACAACTACCGCGTCGCGGTAGCTGGAGCCTGGTCCGAAAGCAATCAACGACTGCGCGATCTCGAACCCGGCTTCGGCCTGCAGAAAACCAAAGCCGGTGGAGACACCGCGGGCACGCACGTTGCCCAGGAAGTTCGCAAGGCCTCGCCAGGCCAGCCAGGCGACAAGCGCCAACAAGAGAGCCTGGCCAACGTAGCCCGGCAGCCGTTCCAGCAGAACGGCGCGGGACATCTTCATGGCACGGTCAGCGGACAGGAATGGACATCATCAGGCCGCCATTGGCGACCAGCGCATTGCGGCCACGATCAAGCCGCAGCGCGGTCTTGGGGCCGACATTGCGGTCCCAGATATCGCCGTAGTTGCCCACGGACTTGATCGCCTTGTAGGCCCAGTCGGCGTCCAGCCCGAGCTTGACGCCGAAATCGCCCGTGGCCCCCAGCAGTCGCTGCACGTCGGGGCTCTGCGAACTGCGCTGCGCCTCGACGTTGGCCTGGGTAACGCCCAGTTCCTCGGCCGCGACGAGCGCGTTGAGGGTAAAGCGCACGACAGCCTCCCAGCGGGGCTGACCCTGCGCCACGATAGGCCCGATGGGTTCATTGGACACTGTTTCGGCCAGCACCTTGTAGTCGTCCTTGTTGGGCAGCTTGGCCAACCGCGCGGCCAGGCCCGAGCGGTCGTTGATCGCCGCGTCGCAGCGCTTGCCGACAAAGGCGTCCCAGGCCTGCTCCTGCGAGGCGAACGTCACGATCTTGTACTTGAGCTTGTGGGCACGGAAGTAGTCGGCCACGATGAGCTCAGACGTGCTGCCCTGCGCCGTGCAGATGGTGGCGTTGTTAAGGTCGGCGATCTTGTTGGCCTTGGACTTCTTGGTGACGGCGAATCCCTGGCCGTCGAAGAACATCACCTTGGCGAATTTCAGGCCACCTACATCGCGGCTTTGCGTCCAGGTGAACCGGTGCGTCAGCACGTCGACGGCGCCCGTGGGCAGACTGGCAAATGCCGTCTTCAGGTCCATCGGAACCAGCTGGATCTTGGTCTCGTCACCCAGCGCCGCAGCCGCGATGGCCTTGCACAGGTCGACGTCGAATCCCTCGCGCTTGCCCGCGTTGTCTTCGGCCGAAAAGCCGGGTGCGGCCAGCGTGACGCCGCATTTGACCAGGGCATGAGCCTTGACGTCGTCAAGAACATCGGCGCGCGCCGCGCCGGCCAGCGCCGTCATGGCCGCAAGACCCAGAAGAGTCTTGTTCGCTGTCGAAAGTGTGCTTTGGATGCGCATACGGGTCTCCGGCTATTTTTGGATTGGCGGGGCAGCCTGCAGGCGGCCCTGCTCGCCGGTGACAGTGTATCTGTTGCTTTGTCGAAGCGCATTCCCTGGCGCGCCAGACGTGCAATTGCACCTGTATGATGGCCGGCCGCCCCAGGGAGGTTCGGACGTGAGCGAAATTGACGCGAAACTGTTGAATTGCATGCACGAAACCCAACTGCGCGGTTT
>JANYAN010000394.1 GCA_025361305.1 Burkholderiales bacterium | reverse complement strand
CCGCTGCTGCCCGGCGTGGCAACGGGCGGCGAAATCATGGCGGCGCAGGAAGATGGCTACACGTCGCTGAAGTTCTTCCCCGCGCTGCAGGCCGGTGGCCTGGCTATGCTCAAGGCCAGGCAGGGCCCGTTCGGCGATGTGCGCTTCTGTCCCACCGGCGGCATCAACCTGGAGAATGCCCGCGAGTTCCTGGCGCTTTCCAACGTGGTGTGCGTCGGCGGCTCATGGCTGACGCCTGCTGATGTGATCGCGCGGGGTGATTGGGGCAGGGTGACGCAACTGGCGAGCCAGGCAGTCGCACTGCGGCAGCAGCCGTAAGACACTAAGGCGCCGTGGCGATGAATGCCAGCGCCGAGCGCAGCAGTTCGCGCGCGGCTGGCGCACACAGTAGCGAGTCCGGGCGGAACAGCAGGCAGACACATCGCTCGGCCGGGTGGGCCAGTGCCAACGGTCGACCCTGATCGTCGCTGGCCCAGACATCCCAGTCTGGCGGCATTGTTGCGTCGCGCGTCGCAAGTGACACCGTGCCGTACATGCCAACGCAGAAAGCCTCTGGCGCGCAAGGTGCCGCCGCAGCGGGAATGCAGCGTAGGCTGCGGCCGTGCTGTGGCAAGTGCCGCTCGACGTCAAAGCCGGCGCCTGCCAGCACATGCACTGCAGCGTCGCCCCACGCCAGCAGTCGACCCCGCCCACCGCGATCGCGAAGGGCCTGCGCGCACCTTTCTGCGTCGCTACCGGCGAGGACCGCCGGGCCGCGTGCGGCGGCATCCAGCCCGACGCCCAGGCCTAGCAGCGTGTCGCGCACGCCCTGCATGAACGGATCGCCTGCGTCGAGCAGACACACGGCCTGCGGCAAGGTGGGTAATTCACTGCCGCCGGCGGTATCGGCCTGAACCAATCCCGCGTCATCCAGCCCGAGCGCCCGCCAAAGCGAGACCGCCTTGAGCCGCGATTCGCGCTCCTCGCGGACCGGATCCGAGTCGGCCAGCAAGTCGCCGCCGGTGCGGACCTCGGCGACACCTTCGCGGATCGATGCGGCGCGCAGGATGGTGCCCACCAGGGCATCGCCATCGGCGCGCACCAGAACCATCAGGCCGCCGTACCAGCCGCGCGGGCTGGCTTCGAATGTCTTGATGGCCGCAAGTGCCAGTGGACGCGGTGTGCCGGTCAGCATCGCTGGCGCCGCGGTGGCTGCCAGTGCGTCCCATGCATCCACACCCTCGCGCAGTTGCCCCTCGATGCGGTCCACCGTGTGGACCACCGTCGCCAGGGACATCTGGCGCAGCCGTTCAGTCAGCCGAAGTGATCCCGGCACGCACAGTGGTGCCAGGTCATTGCGCAGTGCGTCGCTGCAGATGGCCAGTGACGCCGCGTCGACTTCCTCATTGAGCAGTTCACGGAACGACGCTGCCTCGCCGACCGCTCCCGGCGCGCGCGCGACCGTGCCACACACGGGCAGCGCCTGCACGACGCGCCCATTCACGACAAGTTGCAGATCCGGCGAGGCTCCGAACAAGCAGCTACCGGTGCCGTCGTTCAGGAAGAACGTCGCCGGCGCTGGATTGACGGCGCGCAGCCGCGCGAAGGCCGCGGCCGGTGAGCCGGCAAAGCGACGCCGGAAGCTCTGACTCAAGGTGAGCGAGACCAGCGGCTGGCTACGCAAGTGCTGTACGGCACGCGCCACCATGGACGCGTGGCCGCCCGGCATGAAGTCGTCGCTCACGGCCTGGGGCGGTTGTTCGCGATTCGGCACAGAACCCGGCGACGCGTGCAGCGGCGCAGAGACGGCGGGCACGGCCGCGCGCAACCCGAGCGTCAGCCGACTCCACTGGCCGGCATTGTCGCGCTGCAGCAGGGTTTCAGGGAAGAACAGCACGCCCAGCACCGCGTCCGCCACATCCGCCGCCGGTGCCGGTCGGGCAAGCCGATGTGCATCGAAATTGAGGGTGCCGGCCAGCATCGATTCGGGTTGTGGCGCAAATGCCGCCAGGAACGCCCGAAGCGAATCCAGCGTGGATCGGCCAGCCGCGGGCTGCGATGCAGTCTGCCAGTTGGCCAGGGCGGGCAATGCCAGCAACGCATGGCCGAACGGGCCAAGGGCTTGTGCCCGCACGCCGCGCACTGAAACCCGCAACGCGAGGGCAGGCCGGCAAACCAGGGTGGCCTGACGCGGATGCATGCCCGCGATGCCGGCATCGCAGCCGAAGTAGACACCGGCCCCGTTGTCCAGCCCGGCCAGTGCCTGCGCCACATCGGCCTCGGTGGCCGCTGCACGCGACACCGCCAGCGAAATCATCAGTCGATCCGCAATCCGGTGCGTTTGATCACTGGCGTCATCACACGCAGTTCCTGCTGCATGAAGGTCTGTAGCTCCTGCACCGATCCGCCGATCGGTTCCATGTACTGGGCGTACAGCTTGTCCTTGACGTCGGGCATGGCCAGCACGGCATTGATTTCCTGGTTCATGCGCTGCACGATTTCGGTCGGCGTCGTGGCTGGTGCCATCACGGCCATCCAGGCCACGTTTTCGATGCCGGTCAGTCCCGCTTCCTTCATCGTGGGAATGTCGGGTGTCAGCGCGCTGCGTTTGGCGGTGGACACGGCCAGCGCACGCAGCTTGCCGGCCTTCACCTGAGGGATCACCGCCACCGCGGGCACGCAGGCGAACTGCACGTCGCCCTGCAGGATCGCCAGAATCGCCAGCGGCGAGGAAGCGTAGGGGATGTGCACCGCAAAGGTATCGGTCTTGACCTTGAGCAGTTCGACTCCCAGCTGCGACAGGCTGCCCACACCGGTCGATGAGAAGTTGAACTTGCCCGGGTTCCTCTTCATCGCGTCGACCAGTTCCTTGAGCGACGTGATGCCCGAATCGGTGCGAACCGCGCAGACGTTCGACTGTCCGCCGGCCAGCACCACGGGCCGCAGCTCGGTGAACGGGTCATAGCCCAGCTTGTTGTAGATCTGCGTGTTGTAGACCAGCGGACCGTTGGTGCTGATGAGAAACATGTAGCCGTCTCCAGCGGCCTTGGCAACCGAGCCTGTCCCGGTGTTGCCGCCGGCGCCCGCGCGGTTGTCGATGACCACCGGCTGCCCGAGCCGGACGCTGAGTTTGTCGGCGACGATGCGCATGATCACGTCGGGAGACGAACCAGGCGCGTAGGGCACGACCACATGGATCGGCCGGCCGGGCCAAGCCGACTGCGCCAGCGCGGCCGCACATGACGCAGCCAGGGCCAACCCGGCCACAGCTTTGAGCAGGCTGCGGCGGCAGGGGAAAGGGGAGTTCACGGTTCTATCCTTTCGGTTTCATCAAACAGGCACCTTTCGCTGGCGACGAAGCCGGCTACGAGCGTCCGGTAGGTCGATTCAACGATGTCGCCCAGGCCTGGGAAGGCGTTTTCCTGCGCCGACGCCAGTGCGCGCACCCGCGCGAACACCAGGGCCTGGCGCGCTGGTGCGGAAACCTGGAACGCATCGGCCTTGAAGCGCGTGGCATCGCGAACACACCGGCCTCGCTCGGCGATCAGCGCCACGATCTGCTCGTCCAGCGCGTCGATCTGTGCCCGCAATTCGCCAAGGGTGTTCGCGACCGGCACGTAGGCAGGATCGCGAAAGCGGCGCACCGGCCCGGTTCCGGTGCTCGGTTCCTGGTCTGCGCTCACGATCAGGACTGCTGGATCAGTTCGATCTTGTAGCCGTCCGGGTCGGACACGAAGGCAATCACCGTCGTGCCGCCCTTGACCGGCCCGGGCTCACGCGTGATCGTGCCGCCGCCGGTGCGGATGCCGTCGCAGGTGGCATACACGTCAGGCACCCCCAGGGCGATGTGGCCAAAGGCCGTGCCCAACTCGTAATGGTCTACGCCGTGGTTGTAGGTCAGCTCGATCTCGGCGTGATCGGGGCTGGTGCCGTAACCCACGAAGGCCAGTGAGTATTTCTGCTCGGGGCGCTCTGTGGTGCGCAGCAGCGTCATGCCCATCAGGCGGGTATAGAAATCGATCGAGCGCTGCAGGTCGCCGACGCGCAGCATGGTGTGGAGGAGTCTCATGACGCCATTATCAGGTGTTAGCATGGTGCAATGCAGCATCCCGATGCGCAGATTCCAGTGCGGCTGAAGTACTCGATCGATCTCGAGTACGACGTGCGGGTGGCCGATTCCGATTTCATCTTCAATGTGCAGGCCGCTTGCACTCGTAACCAGCAGGTGTTGCAGGAACGGCTCGAACTGAGCCCGCAGTTGCCGGCCCAGGCTTACACGGACCCGGCCACCTGTGCGCGTTACCTGCGTCTACGCGCTTCGCCCGGACTGCTGCACCTTCACTACGACGCCGTAGTCGACATCACGCATTTCTACGCCGATCCGGCGCCACTGCAGGAAGTACGAATCTCCGACCTGCCCGGCCATGTGCTGCCTTACCTGTACCCCAGCCGCTACTGCGAATCGGATAGGGTGCACCGATTTGCGGTCGCCCAATTCGGGATGCTGTGGCAGGGGTACAGCAGGGTGCAGGCGATCCGCGACTGGGTGTGGAACCACGTGCTGTTCATGTCCAACAGCACCAGCGGCACCACCTCGGCCTGCGACACACTGGTAGAGAAGCGCGGCGTGTGCCGCGACTTCGCCCACCTGATGATTGCCCTGTGCCGGGCCGTGAACATCCCGGCCCGTTTCACCACGGGCATCGACTACGGCGCCGACGCCTCGCTGGGCCCGCAGGACTTCCACGCGTACGTGGAGGTCTATGTAGGCCACCGCTGGTTCATGTTCGATCCTTCCGGCACGGCCATTCCCATGGGCTTCATCCGGATGGCGACCGGCCGCGACGCCGCCGAGGCGGCGTTTGCCTCGATCTTCGGCAACGTCGCCGTGCAGGCGCCCGTGCTCAGGATTGACGCCGTGCCCGGTGCCGACGGCGTTTGCCGCTTACCCGTGCATACCGCGGACGCCCTGTCCACCGACGATGGGATCATTGCCGGCTTTCAGTGAGCCAGGCGGGCGCTATTTCGGTGCCGGTATTTCAAACACCAGGCAAGTGGTCGTGGCATGGGCGTACAGCGTGCCGTCGGGCCCGAAAAGGCGCGCCTCGGCCGTGGCCAGCTGTCGGCCGCAATGGATCACTTTGCCCTCGGCGCGCACGCGGGAGACCTTGCTGCCGATGGACCGCACCAGGTTCACGCTGAGCTCGGCCGTCGTGTAGGCGCGGCCGGGCGGCATCATGGTGTGCACGGCGCAACCCAGGGCGGAGTCGAGCAGGGTGGCATACCAGCCGCCATGAATGGTGCCCAGGGGATTGAGGTGCGCCGGACCGGGCGTGCCCTGAAACACCGCCCGGCCTTCGGCCACCTCGATCAGCACGAAATCAAGGGTCTTGGCGATCGCGGCGTGGGGAATTTCACCCGTCAGCACGGCGCGCATTATTTCCAGGCCGCTCTTGCCGGCGACCTGTTCGGGTCGCGCAACGCCGGGGACAGACCCCGCCGCGGCCAGCTGCGCCAATACTTCCTGCTCCTGGGCCAGCCAGGCCTCGAGCTGGTTCACCTGCGTCATCATGGGCTCCTTGTCAAAATAACTTGCATATACAACAGTTGTAGATACAATAATCGACATGGACACCGCTGTCAAGCCGCAAGGCTGCACCAACATCAAGCTGCGCCAGCTGATGCGCCGGGTGGCGCAGCACTACGACGCGGAAGTGGGCAAGACCGGCCTGAAGGGCACGCAGTACTCGCTGCTGTCCTATGTCTGCAAGCTCGGGCCGATCCGGCCGGGCGATCTGGCGCGCGAGATGCGCATTGACGCCTCCACGCTCACCCGCAACCTCAAGCCGCTGGTGGCAGCCGGCTGGCTTTCGCTGGCGGCCGGCGCTGACGGCCGCAGCCGCATCGTCAATGTCACCCATGCTGGCCGCGACAAGCGCCAGGAGGCGCAGCGCCGCTGGCGTGTGGCCCAGGAAGGCATCAACCGGATGCTGGGTCCGCAGCGCGTGGTCGCGTTGCACGGCCTGATCGACGAATGCCTGGAACTACTTTCCCCCCAAGCAGATGGAGAAATTGATGAGTAACACTGCAAGTGGCGCCCGCCGGCCCTACGCCATCTGGCTGGTTCTGTTGGCCGCCGCAGGCACTTTTGCGCTGACGATGGGTACCCGCCAGACCATGGGGCTGTTCATGAGCCCCCTGAACACGGCTACCGGCCTGGGCATTGGCAGCATCAGCCTGGCGTTCGCCTTCGGCCAGCTCTGGTGGGGCCTGACGCAGCCTTTCGCGGGCGCGATGGCCGACAAGATGGGTGCGGGCCGGGTCTTGTTCGTGGGCGCCCTGCTGGTTGCGCTGGGCACATTCATCACGCCGTTGATGACGACGACGGCGGGCCTAATCTTCGCCATCGGCGTGCTGTCGGCCGGCGGCGCCGGCATGGCTGGCCCGGCGGTGCTGATGGCCGCGACCACGCGGATGATCCCGCCCGACAAGCGGGGTCTTGCCACCGGCATCGTCAATGCGGGAGGCTCATTCGGGCAGTTCGTCATGGCGCCCATTGCCGGAGCACTGATGGTGGGTCTGGGTTGGGCCAACGCGATGCAGGTGCTCGGCCTGGTCGTCCTGCTGTGCCTGCCCGCGGCATTCGTGCTCAAGGGCAACTCATTGCAATCGGCGCCGGTTGGCCAGAAAGTAACCGGCACGCGCGAGGCCATCGGCACGGCACTGGGCAATCGCAGCTACCTTTTGCTGGCGGCGGGCTTCTTCGTCTGCGGTTTTCATGTGGCGTTCCTGGCAACACACTTGCCCGGTGTCATCGCGTCGTGTGGCCTGCCGGTTCAGTACGCCGCCTGGTCGCTGGCCATGCTCGGGCTGTTCAACATCGTCGGCAGCATCGCGATGGGTTGGGCCCTGGGCCGCTGGCGCATGAAATCGATGCTCTCGCTGCTCTACACGGCGCGCGGTCTGGCCGTGCTGGCCTTCCTGCTGGCGCCCAAGACCGGTCCTGTCGTGCTGATCTTCGCAGCGGTCATGGGCGTCACGTTTCTGTCCACCGTGCCGCCCACGGCGGGCCTGGTTGCCAAGTTCTTCGGGACAGCCAACATGGCCACGCTGTTCGGCATCGTGATGCTGACGCACCAGGCCGGCGGCTTCCTCGGAGCATGGATCGGCGGCAAGGTGTTCGAGGCCACGGGCAGCTACGACTGGGTCTGGTACATCGACATCGTGCTGGCTGCAGGCGCGGCGCTGATTCATCTGCCGATCCGCGAGGCCCGTATAGTCCGGGCGGGCGGCGCATCCGCAGCCTGAGGAGATGACATGCGATTCCTGATGGTCGGGGCCGGCGCGTTGGGCGGGTACTTTGGCGGGCGTCTGCTAGAGGCCGGACGCGATGTCACTTTCCTGGTGCGGGCGCGCCGCGCTGCCGAACTGGCCAGCACCGGCCTGGTGGTGCTCAGCCCGTTCGGAGGCTTGACTCTGCCAGCGCCGCCGTACGTCCTGGCGCAGGATATCGCGGCCCCCTTCGACGTGGTGATCGTCGGCTGCAAGGCGTACGACCTGGAGCAGACCATGGAGTCGTTTGCGCCTGCGGTAGGACCGGGCACGGCAATCCTGCCGCTGCTCAATGGCATGCGGCACCTGGACCAGCTGGCCGCGCGCTTTGGCGGCGAGCGCGTGCTGGGCGGGCTGTGCATGATCTCGGCGACGCTGGACGGGCAGGGCGCCGTGGTGCACCTGAACGACCTGCACACGTTGGTGCTGGGCGAGCGCGATGGCTCGCGGTCTCCCCGCATTTCAGCCATTGGCGCGGCCATTGCCGGTGCCAAGTTCGAAAGCCGCATCAGCGACGAGATATTGCAGGAAATGTGGGAAAAATGGGTCTTCATTGCCGCGGCAGCGGGCATGACGTGCCTGATGCGCACCAGCATCGGCGACATCGTCGAGGCGGGCGGCGGGCCTGTGGTGCATGCCATGGTCGATCAATGCGCGGGCATCGCGGCGCGTAATGGCCATGCGCCCAGGCCCCAGTGGCTGGAGCGGGCCAGGATGGTGCTGACCACACCCAAATCGCCGATCACCGCTTCGATGTTCAAGGACATGGAGCGTGGCGCCGCGATCGAGGCCGACCAGATCATTGGCGACTTGCTCAGGCGCGGCGGTACTGAAGAGACAGCGGCGCCCACGGTGC
>JANYAN010000367.1 GCA_025361305.1 Burkholderiales bacterium | reverse complement strand
ATCTGGCCAAGGCCGACGCCCGCAACGACGATAGCAGCGCCCGAGGGCGCAACTTCACGCTTGGCCTGGGCATGAAACCCCAGTACGACGTCGGGTTGTTCGGCTTTGTCACCAATACGCGGCTGGACGCCCAGCTGCGCACGCCCAGCCTGACCAACGACCCGATGGTCCAGACCGAAAGCCGGGCAGACCTGGGTGCAAACATCAAGCTGGCCGCCGAAAACCAGCTGTGGTTCAAGGCCGGTACCGGCAAACAGGTCAACGACGTCTCGGGCTTCATCGTCTCTCCATCAACCTCCGATGCCTTGAACCAGGCGTTTGGCACCAATAGCTTCTCGCCCAACGGCACGCTGGATGCCTTCCATTCCAGCGTCACCCAGAGCGACGCCCAGCTCCGCCACTCGTTCACGTCAGGCCCGGTCCAGTGGAGCTGGGGCCTTGAATATTCTCGTCAGGAGTTGACAGGCGGGTTGGCCATGGGCTTCGCGCCAGCCGGAATCAACGTGACCCAGTTGCAGACGGTGCGTGCCAGCGACGCCTACCTGTCGGCCCGATTCAACGGCGCCGGCCGTTACGAAGTGCAGGGTGACCTGTACTGGCAGGAATTCCGGATCCATCGCGAGGACATGAGCACGCTCAATGTCGCGACGGTCCCTCCCCAGCTGTTCACGCTGGAGAACACCATCGGGGACCAGAACACCTCCGAACTGAACCCCCGCCTGGGCGTGAAATGGCAGCTGGCACCCCTGCAATCGCTTCGCGCCGTGGTCCAGCGGTGGCGTCGGCCGGCCTCGTCCGGCACCCTCAGTTCAGTCGACACCGTGGGGATCCCGGTCAACGACCGGCTGCCGACACCCGGCGGCCTATACGAAAGAGCCCGCTTGCAACTCGACGGCGAACTGGGTGCGTCCACCTTCGGCCAGCTGTTCGCCGACACCGAAAAGGTCGACAACGGCATTGCCGGGCGCCGCTCGGCGATCTCGGGTTTCGAAGTGACTCAACTGGAAAGCCTGCGCAACCGGCCGGATGTCTTCACGCCCCACGCCGATCTGGAGGACACACCGGTGTTTCAGGAAGGCCGGGTCGACACGCTGGGGCTGGCGGTCAATTATCTTGTCAGTCGCAGCCAGACGGTGTCGATGCGCTACCTGTACCGCCACAGCTGGCAGACCGGCGCCAACGACGGGCTGCTCATTCCCTTTGTGCCGCGGCAGTACCTGCAGCTGGGCTCCCAATGGGCCTTGACCGGGCGCTGGCTGGTAGGTGCCACCGGCACCTACCGCAGCGAGCGGTTCCGCGACGACACCAACCTGGACCGGATCAATCCTGGCTGGGCGTTTGGCCTGACGGTCTATTGGGAAACCGCAGACAAGCGCTCAAGCGTGCAGGGCATAGCAGACAACCTGCTGTCCAGCCGCAGCGCCGGCAACCTGCCCGACCCGCACCTCTCGCTTCGCTATACGTATCGCTTCTAGGCGTCGAGCGGGGTCGAACCATCCCAGCCCGCGGGTGGCGGCGTCCGCTCGAAGGCGGCAATGCGCGTCTCAAACACCCTGGCGAGCGGATCGTAGCCGTCCAGCGCCTGGATCTGGGCCCACACCGCCCTGCACCGCTCCCAGTCCCGGGCTATGTAAGCCGACCAGGCATCGTCGGTCTGCACGACCAATCGTTCTTCATCGCACGGCGTGAAGAGATCGACTGGCTGAGGCTTGCCGCCGACCCGGACGCGGTCCACGCGGCGCAGCGCAATCAAACGCTTCAATTGCCCCACGGTGGCGCCAGACAGCAGCACCTGGGTGCCGTAGAGCCTGTTCGCGGCTTCAAGTCGCGCCGCGAGGTCGACGGTATCGCCCAGCGCCGTGTATTCGAATCGCACGCGCGAGCCCATGTTGCCCACCACGGCCGGGCCTGAGTGGACGCCGACACGAAGTGCCAGCCGCTCGGTCCCCAGCGAAGTGAACTTCGGCTGCAGTGCCTCCAGCGCCAGGTGCATGGCCACTGCGGCGTGGGTGGCATGCAAGGCGTGCTCGGCGTCTTTCAGGGGCGCACCCCAGAACGCCATGACACCGTCCCCCAGAAACTTGTCCAGGGTGCCGCCGTTGGCCAGCACGACCCGTGTCATTTCGTTCGCGTACAGGTTGATCATGTCGGTCACGGCGCCGGGGTTGAGCTTCTCGCACAGGGCCGCAAAATCAGCCACGGCACAGAACAAAACGGAGATGTCCCGGCGCTCGCCGCCTAGCCTGACCTGTCCCGGCTGGGCCACGATCTTGTCCACCATCAGCTTGGACAAATACCTGCTGAAGCTGGCCCTGACCTGGGCGTCGCGCCTGCGGGCCGCCCGGTAGACGCCCGCGACCATGAGCAGGAGCGACAAGGCCATCGCCGTCAGCGGCGCCGCACTGAACTGCCAGATGCTCATCTGAGCGAACAGCCAGGTCGACAACGCCGCGAACGCCGCCGCGGCCACCAGCACCAGGGCCACGCTGCGAACTGGATGCCAGAACATCAACGCGAGCCAGCACAGCAAGAGCATCGCGGTAAGCACCAGCAGGTTGTGGCCGGTGCTGGCTGGAGCCAGCGTCTGCCCCATCAGGGCGTTTTCGATCAGCGTGGCCTGGATCTCGACGCCCGGTGTCAGCAGCTTCGAGCTCTTCAGAAAAGGCGTCGCGAATGTGGCGCCAGGCCCTGAACTCACTGCCAGGTGCGAACGCATGTCATTGCCAATCAGCACGATCTGGTCGGCGAAGAAATTGGCCGGAATGGCCGGGTCGCCATTGAGAACCTGGTAGTACGGGACGTACGGAAAAGTCCGCGCGGGCCCCAGGTGGCGCAACAGCGCCCCGGGCGCCACTTCCGGCTCATTGATCACGTTGGGGCGGGCCAGTGCCAGGGTACGCACCACCTGGCGCCAGAAGGCGTCGTCGCCGTCAGGCACCAGCCGGATGACGGCGTCGTCATCGAGAATCGCCGTGCGTACCCCGGGAACGGCGCCCGCCGCCAGCAGCGCAGGGGCCGGGTCGATCCGGTGCCAGCGCCTCACGGAAGCTGTTTCAAGGTAGGTGTTGTCGGCGGCCAGGACCACATTGCCCGCCGCGCGAATCGACGTGGCGAAGGCCGCATCTTCTTCGGGGGTACCTGGCTCGGGGAAAGCAATGTCGAATGCAATGACGCTGGCCTTGGCCGCCACCAGTCGGTCGACCAGGCGGGCGTGCACCTCGCGCGACCAGGGCAAGGGTTTGCCGACCTGATCGACCGAAACCTCATCGATGCCAACAATGGTGATGGGTAGCTGCGAACGCCTGGGCGCGGTGACGACAGTAAGCCAGTCGAATACCTGTATCTCGACGCCTTGCCAGGGCTGAGTAAGCATCAGGAGCACGCACACGCACCAGGCCGCAAGAACGGACGTGGTGGCCAGCTTGAGAAAGGCGCGTTGCGGACGGAGCTTGATTCCCATGAAGCGGCGGTTGTCGCGGACGCCTGCGCCGGCACATCCGTCGCACCCGCCCTAGTCGGGCCTATCGTAAGCGCAATTGCCTGCCCGCCCGCATGGGGCGGAGACCTCAGTCTTGCTTTCTTGGGCGAATTAATGTATGATGATGATCATGCCAAAAGTAAAGCACAACGCCAGGGCTACCGCCAAGGAGGCCTCGCACCAACGCATCGTGTCCGTGGCGGCGCGGGCGATCCGTCGCAGCGGCTACGACGGCACTGGTGTTGCAGACATCATGAAGGAGGCCGGCCTGACCCATGGCGCCTTCTACGCCCACTTCGCATCGCGGGAGGCCATGTTGGCGGAAGCGGCGATTCGAGCATGCGCTGAGTCGGCCGCCGCCGTTTCGGGTGTTGTTGCCAGTGTGCCAACCGAGCAAGCGTTGAAATCGATGCTTCGCGCTTATCTCGCGCCGGAGCATGTCGAGAACGTCGAGTCAGGATGCCCCCTGGCCGCGCTGGGCTCGGAGACGCGTCGCCAGGCGCCAGAGGTGCGCCGGGCGACAACGCTGCACGTCAAGGCGATGGTCGATCTTGTCGCCCGCCAATCGCCCGAATGGGGCACGCCCGCCGCTCACCAGCGTGCACTTCTGACCATCGCCGCGATGGTGGGCACATTGGTGCTCGCCCGCGTGGTCGATGAGCGCTCACTGTCGGCCAGCCTGTGCGAAGCCGCATTGAAGTACCTGGGGCCCGCCTGAATCCACTGAGAAGCGTCGCCTTTTTGCTCGCCATTACATATGATGCATATCATACTACATATCTGAACAAGGATAGAATCATGAAAGCATTTGTTCTCCGTCGATATGGAAAAAAGCGCTCGCTGCGGTTGGCAGACATCCCGGCTCCGGACTTGCTTGATGACGAGGTCCTGGTCCAGATCCATGCCGCCGGAGTGAACCTGCTGGATTCCAAGATCCGGGACGGAGAGTTCAAGCTCATCCTGCCCTATCGTCTGCCCCTCATCCTCGGCCACGATGTCGCCGGGGAAGTCGTCGGGGTTGGCAAAGGCGTGCGGCAGTTCAAGCCAGGCGATAAGGTCTATGCGCGGACAGATGATTTCCGGATCGGAACCTTCGCCGAGTTTGTCCCAGTGAAGGAAGCGTCCCTGGCGCTCAAGCCCACGGGTCTCACCATGGAAGAAGCCGCTTCCATTCCCCTGGTGGCCTTGACCGCTTGGCAGGCGCTGGTCGCAATGACACCGGTGTTCGAGCGCTTCCGCTGCGGTTTTGTCGGCAAATGCAGCCCGGTGCATTTTTTCTGGGGAAGTTTCGATCTGGCCGTGACGCGTTTCTCCGGCCGGCGCGCGCCGGTGCTGATGCGATCACGGTTGAAGCCTATTCGCACGAAGTCATCAGCCACGGCTTCTGGCCGGGCAGCGGAGCGATCCAGGAACCGGCGTTTTATGCGTACGCGGCGCCCGAGCCGGCTGGTTTCAAGGACGCTGTGATCCGGCCCGCTACTGCGTTTTACAGCAAGGATCTTTCCGAGTTCATCCTGCCCTATGAAGCAGTGCGGACCGCGGCATCGCCGGAAAAGGAACTGACTGCTTTTTTCGAGAGCACCTATGACCTGGCGGTCGATCTTGCAAAATGGAACCGCGCCGACCTTGAGCGAAACTAAGGAAACGACGAAATGAGTGAAAGATTTTCCGGCAATGTTGCGCTGGTGGCGGGCGGTACCGGCGGGTTGGGGCGTGCGGTGAGCCTGGCGTTCCTGCAGGAAGGCGCGCAGGTGGCGGTCACCTATCGCAACCAGGAAGAGTTCGACGCATTGAACCTGGCAGCGGGTGCGAACGGCTCACGGCTCGCAGGCCACGCTACCGATGTTACCGATGAAGCCGCCGTAAACCGGCTGGTCGGGAAGATTCTCGCAGGACACGGGCGGCTGGATGCGCTGGTGAATACGGTCGGCGGCTACGCCGGCGGTACGCAACTATGGGATCTCGAAACCGGGGTCCTCGATCAGATGCTGGCGCTGAATCTGCGCTCGGGTTACGCGTTGTCGCGCGCAGTGGTGCCGGCGATGCTCAAACGCAAACGCGGCGCCATCGTGAACATTGCCGCCAAGGCGGCACTCGATCATCCCGGCGGCGCGGCTGCGTACGCCGCTTCGAAGGCGGCGGCGCTGGCGCTGCTGGATTCGCTGGCGGCGGATTTGAAGGGCAGCGGCGTGCGGGTGAATTCGGTTCTTCCCAGCATCATCGACACCGGGGCCAACCGCAAGGCAATGCCCAAAGCGGATTTCGCGCTATGGCCGAAGCCCGAGGACATCGCGCGCGTCATCCTGTTCCTGTGCAGCGACGACGCCAAGGTCATTCACGGTGCCGCCATTCCGGTTTACGGCGACAGCTGAGAACCCGATCGGATTGCGTCCGGAACGGACAATCAATCGGGCAACTGCCGCATGAAATTGGTGTGATAGCGGGACACGAACTGCCAGATCTGCGTGTTGGCATCGATGACGCCGGTCGGCGCCCCCAGAATCTTGCTCTGCGAGCCGAGCATTCTGTCCAGATAGTCGCTTGCGCCGCCGGGCCAGACGTGCCCCGCACCCGTTAGCTTCCACAGCACAACTTCGATGCCGTCCTTGCAGGGGCCATAGGTCATGCGTGTTGCCGTGTGCGACGCCGAACTGCCGCTCCCATGGATTGGCGCGTCGATGCC
>JANYAN010000340.1 GCA_025361305.1 Burkholderiales bacterium | reverse complement strand
CGCGACCGGCTCAACGAAGAACTGCGCCGAGTCTGGAAAGAGCTGGGCATGACTGTCCTGTTCGTCACGCACAGCATCTACGAGGCGGCCTACCTGGGCCAGCGGGTGCTGATGCTTGCGGCCAACCCTGGCCGCGTGCGTGAGATCGTGCCGGTGAATCTGCCGGACGACCGCACGCTCGATATCCGCGAAACGCCTGAATTCGTGCAACTCACCGCGCACCTGCGGCGAGTGCTTGAAGAATGCTAAGGAGCCCGACGATGAGTGCAGTCAACCCTTCCGTCGCGCTATCGCCCGAGCTGCTGGACGACGAAACCCTGGCGTATCGCGCCGCGCAGCGCCGGCGCCTGTGGCGCAACCGGGTGATGCCCGGGCTGGGCATCTTCATCCTGCTGTTCGCCTGGTGGGCCATCGTCACCGGCTTCAACGTCAAGCCGTTCATCGCGCCCTCGCCGTTCCTGGTGCTTGAGACGCTCTATGCCAAGCGCGCGGTGCTGCTGGACAACATGATCCCTACGGCGCTCGAAGCTGCCGGTGGTTTCTTCCTGGGCAATTTCATCGCCATCGTGATCGCCACGATCTTCGTGCACAACAAGACACTCAATGACATCTTCTTCCCGGTCGCGTTGATGCTCAACTCGATTCCGGTGGTGGCCAAGGCGCCCGTGCTGGTGCTGATCATGGGCAACGGTGTCGAGCCGAAGATCGCGATTGCGGCGCTGGTGTGCTTCTTCCCCAGCCTGGTCAACATGGTGCGCGGCCTGGAATCTGTCAATCCGCAGGCAATGGAACTGATGCGCGTGCTGTCAGCCAGCAAGACCGAGGTGTTCTTCAAGCTGCGTCTGTTCAATTCGCTGCCCTACCTGTTCTCAGCGCTGCGCATCTCAGCCTCGATGGCTGTTATCGGCGCAGTGGTAGGCGAATGGATCGGTGCCACGCGTGGCATCGGCGCCCTGATCATCCAGGCTACTTTCAATTTCGACTCAGCCCTGCTCTATTCGGCGATCACAATGAGCGCCTGCCTCTCGGGCAGCTTCTTCCTGATCGTCGCCGTGCTCGAGCGCAGCATCGTGCGCTGGCAGCCGGCCCAGGCGCATTGACGGACCACACGCCGTTCCACCCTCCTTCGGAGACTCAAGATGAGCAATATCGGTGACATGATTCGACAGCCTGCGTGCGATGTACCCGTCGCCGCCAAGGCCGATGTGGTCGTGGTCGGCGGCGGCCCTGCCGGCTTCTCGGCGGCACTGGCCGCGGCACGCAACGGTGCAGATGTGGTCTTGCTGGAACGCTACACCCACCTGGGCGGCCTGGCCTCGGGCGGCATGGTGCTGGTGCTGGACGACATGTGGGACAACCACCAGAACGAGATCTCGGTGCGCGGCGTCTGCATGACCATGATCGAGCGGATGGCCGCCATGAAGCTGGTGGCCTATCCGCGCGAAAACGAATGGGGAAAGGATGCGGCATCGGTACGCCGCTGGTCGCGCTGGGGCACCTTCGACTTCCATACCCAGGAAACGCCGCACCCGATTTGCTTTGCCGCGGCATTCGACCCCGATGCCTGGAAGCGCGTTTCGCTGGACATGGTGCAGGAGGCGGGTGTCAAGCTACGCCTGCACTCCTGGTTCTCGCAGACACTGGTGGAAGATGGCAAGGCCACGGGCGTGATCTGCGACAGCAAGAGCGGGCGCCAGGCCATTCTGGGCGACATCATCATCGATGCCACTGGCGACCTGGACGTGGCGGCCTCGGCCGGCGCGCAGCACATCGGCGGCAACTACATCATGACCACCGTGTTCCGCCTGGGCGGCGTGGACACAGAGGCGGCCGAGCGCTACGAGCGGGAAGAGCCCGAATCTTTCGCCGCCCTGGACCGGCAGATCAAGAAGGTGCTGGGCGGCTCCTGGGGCTACTGGTGGCTCAAGACGCCCCTGCCCGGCGTGGTGTGGTGCAACTGCCCGCACATGGCGGGGCTGGACGGGTTGAAGGTGGAAGACCTGACGCGCGCCGAAATCCAGGGCCGCAAGCACATTCATGCGCTGGTCGATTTCGTTCGCACCCGGATGCCCGGCTTCGAGACCTGCTATGTGATCGACGTCGCACCACAGACCGGCGTGCGCCAGACCCGGCTGCTGGAAGGCGAGTACGTGATGACCAAGGAAGACCTGGCGCAGCGCACCCGCTTCGACGACAGCATTGCGCGTGGTCGTGACTACTACATGCCGTATCGCGTGCTGCTGCCCCAGCAGATCGACAACCTGCTGGTGGCCGGCCGCCACTACTCGGTCACTTCGCAGGCGCAGAAGATATCGCGCGAGATTCCGCCTTGCATGGCCATGGGCGAGGCTGCCGGTGTGGCTGCCGCCGTGGCGCTCAACGCCGGTGTGACAGCGCGCAAGGCCGACGTGGCCACTGTCCAGCGCCTGCTGCGCGCCCAGGGCGCGGATCCGGGCGACCGCGTCGGCCGCAACCCGGACGTACCCGAACTGGCCCGGGCGCTGGCCGTCAGCCCCGACACATTGGAGACGGTATGAACAAACCAGTAGAACAAAAGCCAGCGCTGCCGCTGGCTGGCGTGCGCGTGATCGATTTCAGCCAGGTGATGATGGGCCCGGTCTGCACCCAGATGCTGGCCGACTACGGCGCCGACGTGGTGAAAATCGAGCGCAAGGGGGCCGGCGACCTGAGCCGCTCGACCTTCGAGCCTGTGCACGGCGCAGACAACCCCATTTTCTGCAGTCTGAATCGCAACAAGCGCAGCGTGGCGCTGGATTTGCGCGACCCGCAGAAGATGGCTGCTGTCAAGGCGCTGGTTGCCGAGGCCGACGTCGTGGTCAACAATTTCCGCGCTGGCGTGATGGACCGCATGGGCCTGGGCTACGAAGACTGCCGCGCGCTGAACCCGCGCATCATCTACGCCGTAGGCACCGGCTACGGCGAGAGCGGGCCTTACGCGCACAAGGGCGGGCAGGACGTGCTGGCGCAGGCCATGAGCGGCGTCATGGCGCGCAAGGCCGACGAAGCGGTGCCCATCACCACATACCCCACGGCGCTGGCGGACTATTCCACCGGCATGCACATGGTGCAGGGCATCCTGCTGGCACTGCTGCAGCGCGGTCAGACCGGCGAGGGCCAGAAAGTCTCCGTGTCGCTTTACAACTCCATGCTGGCCATGCAGATGCAGGAAGCAGCGATGATCATGATGGCCGATTCCGAGGTCAACTGGGCCGCGATGCCGCTGTCCGGCGTGTTCGACGCGCAAGATGGCGCGCTGGTGATGGTGGGCGCCTTCAAGGCCAACCCGCTGCGCGACATCTGCACGGCCCTGGGCCTGGACGACCTATCGCTGGACCCGCGCTTTTGCAACCTGACCCAGCAGTTCAAGCACAAGGCCGAGTTGCAGGCCATGTTCCGCGAGCAATTTCGCAGCAATACCCGCGACCATTGGCTCGCGCGCCTGGACGAACAAGACCTGCTGTGCGCACCAGTGCGCGACCTGCGCGAAGCGCTGGTGGATCCGCAGACATTGCACAACAAGATCCTGATGGAAGGGCAAGGCGAGGGCCAGACCGTGCGCTTTGTCGGCAGTCCGATCCAGATGTCGGCCGCGCCGGTGACACTGTACCGCGCACCGCCTCGCCTGGGGCAACACACGGATGAGGTGATGGCGAATGCCGAAGCCAGCATGGGGGCCAAATGACGGTCGAGCTCACGGTCAAGGACCATGTGGCCACGGTGACGCTGGCGCGGCCGGACGCGCTGAACGCGGTCGACCTGGAAACCGAGACGCAGCTGCAGCGCATCTGGACACAGCTGGAGAATGACCGCGATGTGCGCGTGATCGTTCTCACCGGTTCTGGGGAGCGCGCCTTTTGCGTCGGCGCCGACCTGAAGAACCCGTCCGTCAGCGGCGTGCACTACTGGGCCGCGCCACGCCCCGGTGGATTTGGCGGCATTGCACTGCGCGAGACCCTCAACGTGCCTGTGATAGCGCGTGTCAATGGCTACGCCCTGGGTGGCGGCTTCGAGATGGTGCTGGGCTGCGACATCGTCGTGGCCTGCGAGGAGGCCAGCTTCGGCTTGCCCGAGCCGCTGGTGGGGCGGATGCCGCTGGACGGCGGCATGACGCTGCTGCAACGCCAGGTCCCGTATCGCCAGGCCATGGGCATGTTGTTCACCGGCAAGCGCATATCTGCTGCCCGCGCGCTGGAACTTGGCTTGGTGAACGAGGTGGTGCCGCGCGCTGAACTGGATGCCACAGTGCAGCGCTGGGTCACGGATATCCTGGCCTGCGCGCCACTGTCGCTGCAGGCCATCAAGCAGGTGGTGCGCAGCACCGGCAGCATGCAGCCGGCCCAGGCCCAGGCGCTGCGTCTGCCCGCACTGGTTGCCGCGCTGCAATCGTCAGACGCCGATGAAGGCGTCAAGGCGTTCCAGCAAAAGCGCAAACCGCGGTGGACTGGGACCTGAAGTGGCTTACGTAATCGCCGACGGTTGCATCGATTGCAAGGACGCCACTTGCGTCTCGTGCTGTCCGGTCGATTGCATCTACGAAGGCGTGCGCACGTTCTACATCCATCCCGAGGAGTGCATCAACTGCGGCATTTGCGTATCGGTTTGCCCGCCCGAAGCCATCTTCGAGGATGTGGAACTGCCCGGCCCGCTCAAGCGCTTCATCGCGATCAACCGCGAGTTCTTCGGGCCCGAGGTTACCGGCCTGGGCAGCCCCGGGGGCGCCAGCAGCATGGGCGCCAGCAAGGTGGACCATCCGGCCGTCGCGACCGCGCCGCGCAATATCGGAGGCAAACCGGCCCCATGCATGCCGTCGTCCTGAAATACTTCCTGGAGGTTGCGCGCTGCGGTTCGATCCGCAAGGCAGCGCAGAACCTGTTCGTCGCCTCCAGCGCAGTGAACCGCCAGATCCTGCGCCTGGAGAACGAGCTGGGCACCGAGCTGTTCGATCGCGTGCCCACCGGCATCCGGTTGAACGCCGCCGGCGAGCGCCTGCAGCAGCACATTCGTACCACGCTGCATGATTTCCACCTGATGCGCACGGAGCTTGACGCACTCAAGGGCGAACGCAAAGGCCATGTCTCGGTCGCGGCCATGGACTCGCTGTTGATCGAGTTCTTGCCGGCGGCGGTGGAAGATTTTTCCGAGACCTATCCTGCGGTGCGCTACACGATCACGTCGCATATGCCCAGTGATGTGCCCGACCGCGTGATCAAGGGCGACAGCGACATTGGCATCTGCTACCTGGGCAAGTTGCCGGCAGGCCTTGGCGTTGTGGTCAAGGCACCTTTTCCGCCGGGCCTGGTGATGGCGCCATCGCATCCGCTGGCCAGGAAGGCCAAGGTCACCTTCGACGACTGCCGCAATCACGCCTTCGTGCAGATTTCCCGGCTCTCGCCGATCCACAGCGTGGTGCTGCCGGCTTTCTCGGAGTTCTGGGACGAATTGGAGCCCGCCATTTCATGCAATTCCACGCCGATGGTCAAACGCATGCTGATCGCCGGCAAGGGGATGTCGTTCTTCTCGAAGATCGGCGTCATGGACGAACTCGCCGCCGGAACGCTGGTCTGGCGGCCGCTGGCCAACCCGGTGATCAACAAGATCG
>JANYAN010000334.1 GCA_025361305.1 Burkholderiales bacterium | reverse complement strand
CGCTCCAGGTTGAACAGGGCCGCCGCGTGGTCGCTGGATTCGAAGACAAACGAGGTTGTCAGGTGGATCGGAACGGCCCGCGCGCCGGTGGCAGGGTCGGGCGCGGCCCCGGCGTGCAGCGCCAGCGTGTCGAAACCGGGGTCGGAATAGCCGGGCATGGAAGCCTCCAGGTAGCGTCACTCCGGGCTTGACCCGGAATCAAGTACGTTGTTGAATGGGCTTGATTGTGGGCTAGATTGATTCGAGCGGTCCCCGAGCGCGGCCCAAGAGGAGACACCAATGAAAGTCAGCGACATCCTGCGCGTCAAGGGCAATACGCTCTTTACCGTCACACCCGAGGAACCCCTGTCCAAGGCCATCGATGTGATGGCCGAAAAGGATATTGGCTCTCTGGTGGTCATGGAACACGGTGACCTGGTGGGGATGCTGACCTTCCGCGAAGTCATCCTGGCCATCGTCAAGAACGGCGGCGCCGTCGGCGGCACCCGGGTGGGCACGGCGATGGACGACCATCCGCTGACCTGCACGGCAGAGACCGAACTGGACGAGGTGCGCCGCATGATGCTCGAACGCCACGCCCGCTACATGCCAGTGGTCGAGCAACGGATGCTGATGGGCGTGATCAGCTTCTACGACGTGGCCAAGGCCGTGGTGGACAGCCAGAACTTCGAGAACCGCATGCTCAAGGCCTACATCCGCGACTGGCCGGGCGGCGAAGAGCAGCCCCAGGCCTGAGCGGCCCTCACGCTGTCGCTGCGTGAATCACATCCCGCAGCCGCGGATAGATCTGCGTGTTCCAGCGGCGGCCGCTGAACACGCCGTAGTGCCCTACGCCGGTCTGGATGTGGTGGGTCTTCAGGTACGGACGAATGCCGCTGCACAGGTCTTGCGCGGCCACCGTCTGCCCGACCGAACAGATGTCGTCGCGCTCGCCTTCCACGGTGAACAGGGCGGTGCGCCGGATCGCGGCCGGTTCGACCTTGCGGCCACGGTAATGCAGCTTGCCCTCGGCCAGTTCATATGTCTGGAAAACCTTCTCGACCGTCTCCAGGTAGAACTCGGCCGGCAAGTCGTTCACTGCCAGATACTCGTCATAGAAGACACGGATGACGTCGGCCTTTTCAGTGTCACCATCGACCAGAAACTGATACAGGTCTTCAAACGACTTCTTGTGCCGCTCCAGGTTCATCGACAGGAAAGCCGACAGCTGCACGAACCCGGGATAGACCCGGCGCATGTAGCCGGCGTGCGGCAGCGGCACATGACTGATCAGGTTGCGTTCGAACCACTCGATCGGCTGGCTGGTGGCCAACTGGTTGACGCCCGTGGGGTTGATCCGGCAATCGACCGGACCGGCCATGAGGGTCAGGCTGCGCGGCTGGGCCGGATGGTCGTCCTGCGCCATCAGTGCCGTGGCAGCCAATGCCGCAACGCACGGTTGGCACACTGCCACCGTGTGCACACCCGGTCCGATGGCTGCCAGGAACTGCATCATGTGATCGATGTAGTCGTCCAGCCCGAAGGGGCCGTGGCGCAGGGCCACGTCGCGGGCGTTGTGCCAGTCACTGACGTAGACATCGTGGTCTTGCAGCAGGGTGCGCACGGTCTCGCGCAGCAAGGTGGCGAAATGGCCCGATAGCGGCGCCATCAGCAGCACCGGTGGCTGACCGGTCATTCCGGGCTTGCGAAAGTGCAGCAGGGTGCCAAACGGCAGCGACAGGGTTTTTTCTTCGACCACAGGAACGGCGTGGCCCTGCACCGCGACTGAGTCGATGCCCCAGGATGGGCCCGTATGGGTCAGGCGCAGCCGCGAAATCACTTCGCACGCTGCGGCCAGCTTGCGCAGCATGGTGCCTTCGGTGCGTTGCAGCCAGAACTGCGCGCTCTGGTGTTGCGCCAGCAGGCGCAATGGCGACAGCAGGTCGGACTGCGTTTGGTAGGCCTGGTAGAGCATGTTCACGGCCAAGGTGCAGGCAAGTTGCGGGCCAGGGACCTTTCCGGCACGCGCCAAGTGCGCCGCACCGATCTGGCACAGCCCTTGCTCGATACCGGTCCACGCGCACCCCCCGCGCCCTGGAGCTTTCATGGCCAAAGCCGTTCTCACCATCAGCAGCAAGAACTACGGTGCCTGGGCCTTGCGCGGTTGGCTGATGGCGCGGCTGGCCGGCCTGGAATTCACCGAAAAGGTGATTCCGCCAGACGATCCGGCGATGAAGGCCGAGATGCTGCTGCTTTCATCGTCCATGTTGGTGCCGTCGCTCGATCACAACGGCGTGAAGGTCTGGGACACCTTGGCCATCGGCGAATACCTCAACGAAATCAAGCCTCGAGCCGGCCTGCTGCCGGCTGACATCAAGGCCCGGGCCCATTGCCGGGCGATCTGCGGCGAGATGCATTCGGGCTTTTCGGCGCTGCGCGATGCGCTGCCGATGAACATCAAGGGCCACTACGCGAACTTCAAGATCTGGTCGCGCGCCCAGAGCGACATCGAGCGTGTGCTGGCGATCTGGAAAGAGTGCCTTGCCAAATATGGCGGGCCTTTCCTGTTTGGCAAGCAACCCTGCATTGCCGATGCCATGTACGCGCCGGTGGTGACGCGTTTTCTCAGTTACGACGTTGCCCTGGACAAGGCCAGCGCCGGCTACTGCAAGCGTGTGATGGAGCTGCCCGCCATGACGGAGTGGGTCGCTGCCGCGCTGAAGGAGCCCGACGAGATTGATGAGCTCGATGCTGAGTTCTAGCGGGGCGCGCCAGAAGCCCCGTCAGGATGGCCAAGGAGTCGGATCGGGTATCGCGCAGACGGGTTCGACATCCACGGTCTTGAAGTCTGCGGGCGAGACGATCTCAAGGTATTCCATGTCGGGCGAGTAGTCGAACAGGAAGTGCTGCACGCCGGGCCGCTGGTGGACGCAGTCGCCCGCCTTGACCCGTGTTTCCTTGTCTTCGTACATGAAGCGCGCCCAGCCCTTGAGCATGATCACGATCTGGAATTGCGCCTCATGACGGTGCCAGCCTGTGCCCTTTTCCGGTGCCTTGTTGGCCTTGACCAGGTGCGCGATCACTGCGCCGTTGGTGGCTTGCGCCACGCCCAGGTCGCGGTAGAGGAAGAAATCGCGCAGGCCACCCGAAACGTAGTCGGTGTCGCCGGGCTTGACGTGAGAGAACTTGGTCTTGGTGCGATCGAGCATTCCACACTCCTTGGCGCGCACTGTTGGCGCGTGCACGCTGGCGGCAAGCAGGAACCGTTCCCGGCCAATGGGATAATTCGCCCCATGAGCGGCAACACCTTCGGAATACTCTTCGCGGTTACCAATTTCGGCGAGTCGCATGGCCCGGCGATCGGGTGCGTGATCGACGGTTGCCCGCCGGGCATGGAGCTGGGCGAGGCCGACATCCAGCCCGATCTGGATCGCCGCAGGCCGGGCACCAGCCGGCATGTCACGCAGCGCCAGGAAGCCGATCAGGTGGAAATCCTTTCTGGCGTTTACGAGGGCAAGACCACTGGCACACCGATTTGCCTGCTGATCCGCAACACCGACCAGCGCAGCAAGGACTACAGCGAGATCGCGCAGACGTTCCGGCCCGGTCATGCCGACTACAGCTACCTGCAGAAGTATGGCCTGCGTGACCCGCGCGGCGGTGGCCGCGCTTCGGCCCGGCTGACGGCGCCGATGGTGGCGGCTGGCGCCGTGGCCAAGAAGTGGTTGGCGCAAAAATACGGCACGGCGTTTCGCGGCTGCATGACGCAGATCGGCGACGAGGTGATCGGCTTTGAAAGCTGGGATCATGTGCCGCACAACCCGTTCTTCGCGCCCATCGCCGACGTCTCTCGTCTGGAAAGCTACGTCGACAGCCTGCGCAAGGCCGGCGACTCATGCGGCGCGCGCATCCGCGTTGTCGCCAGTGGCGTGCCGCCCGGGCTGGGCGAGCCCCTGTTCGACCGGCTCGATGCCGACATTGCCCACGCGATGATGGGTATCAATGCGGTCAAAGGCGTGGAAATCGGCGCCGGCTTCGCCAGCGTCATCCAGCGCGGCAGTGCGCACGGCGATTCGCCCACGCCCGAGGGCTTCATGACCAACAATGCAGGCGGGGTGCTCGGCGGCATCAGCACGGGCCAGGATCTGGAAGTTTCGATCGCGGTCAAACCTACCAGTTCGATCATCACTCCACGCGAGACCATCAATCTCAAGGGCGAGGCGGCGCAGGTCGTCACCAAGGGCCGGCACGACCCCTGTGTGGGGATACGGGCCACGCCGATTGCCGAGGCCATGCTGGCGCTGGTGGTGATGGAGCACGCGTTGCGCCATCGGGCTCAGAACGCCGATGTGATTCCGCCGCTGACGCCCATCCAGGCCTCTTGCGGTTAGGCCCCGGCAATGGCGGAAGGCTCCCGGGCGGCCACTGGCCGCCAGCTCGTGCCATTTGCCGCGCTGTCGGCGACCTATTTCGCGCACGTCGGCTTCTTCAATCCCTATCTGCCGCTGTGGCTCAAGGACATGGGCTTGCCCATTGTCACGATCAGCCTGCTGACCTCGATGCAATCGTTCACGCGTGTGTTCGCCCCCTACGCGTGGGGAGCGTTCAGCGACCATACGGGGGAACGTGTGCGGCTGCTGCGCTTTTCCGCAGTCGTGGCGCTTGTGGCATCGGCCGGTCTGTGGTTCCCCTACGGCGCATGGTGGCTGGGCCTGGTGCTGCTGGTGCTGTTCACGCACACCAGTTCCATGATGTCGCTGACCGAAGCGGCGATGGCGCACATGGTGGCCGGCGACTGGGGCCGCTACGGCCGAGTCAGGTTGTGGGGCTCGGTGGGCTTCATGCTGACGGTATTTCTGGCTGGCGCGTGGTTCCAGCGCTACGGGATGGGACACTTTCCGGTCTGGGCTGCGGCCACGCTGCTGGGCGTACTGCTGTGCACCCTGTGGCTGCCGGACCTGCGGGAGAAGCAGGAACCGGCCCGGACCCGCGGCGCGCCTATCGTGCCGGTGCTTGCGCAGCCGGCCGTGCGCTGGTTTTTCGCCTCGCTGCTGTTCCACGTGATGGCGCACTTTTCAATCTATGGCTTCCTGTCGCTCTACCTGGATGCCCTGGGCTACGGCAAGGCCATGATCGGCACGCTGTGGGCGGTCTCGGTGCTGGCGGAGATCGTCTGGTTCTTCTGGCAGGGCCGCCTGATCGGCCGGCTGTCCATGCCGCACTGGCTGCTGATCTGCGGCGTGGCCACCACGGTGCGCATGGCGATGACCGCCGGCCTGGGCCACTGGCTGCTGGCCCTGTTCCTGGCACAGGCGCTGCATGCGCTGACTTTTGCAACCCACCACACGGCCTGCATCGCGATGGTCAGCCAGCATTTCCCCGGCCGGATGCGCGGCCGTGGGCAGGCGCTGTTCACCGTGATCGGGTACGGCCTGGGTGGCGTGGCAGGCGTGCTGGCGGGCGGCGCGATCGCGTCGCGCTTCGGTTTCGAAGTGATGTATTGCGGGGCAGCCGGTCTGGCGCTGCTGGCCAGTCTGTGCGCCTGGCAGGTAGTGCGGTCGACCCGGTCGCGGGTTGCCGTGGGTTAGTATTTCAGCATGCTGTTCTCCTTTCCGGGTATCTGCGTCAAGGATACGGGCACGCCCCGAGGCCGCGGTGTTTTCGCGCTCAGGGCGTTTCAGCCGGGCGAGGTCGTGGAGGCTTGTCCGGTGGTCGTTCTCGCCCTGGCGTTCGACGCGCTGCCCGATCAACTCAAGAAACTGGTGTTCGACTGGGGTGTCCTTGCGGGTGTTCCTGGCACGCTGGCAGTAGCCCATGGCTACGGCAGCATGTACAACCACAACAACCCGGCCAACATGAGGTATGAGGCTGTTCCTTCAGAGGCATTGCTGCGATTCGTTGCAGTGCGCCCGATCGACGCCGGCGAAGAGCTGACCATCAACTACAACGCCTACGGCGGCGTCCCCGAATGGAACGAGGATGAAAACTGGTTCGAGCGCATGAACGAGAAGCCGATCGTCGAACCATGACCCTCATCCCGGCCTCGTTCCGATGAACCACGCACTTGAGCGCGCTGCACGTGCAGCGAACGCCGACGATCCATCGTGCGAGCCGTTGCGCCTGGCCTTTGGCCTGGCATGCGTGGAGCGCGTCAAGCACCTTCTCGAGGATCCGCGGGCATTGGATTGCCTGGCCGTCCTGAGGGCCTATGTTGCCGGCGATGCCGGCCGTTCGGCCTTGACAGCGGCGTCGCGGGATGTTGCGGAAATCGCCAACGGACACCGCGGATCCAATTCGATCGACGGCAGTTCGCATGCGGCTGTGTCGGCAACCTACGCGGTTGCCAATGCCTTGGCGGGACGGGCCCTCGAGGCGGCCAGTTACGCCGCGTACGCCTCGGTCTATGCCTATGGCGGCTATGCGGTCAACGACCCTTCCGCCTTCGAAAGCGAATTCGCCTGGCAGGCCGAGCGATTCAGGGAGTTGTCGCGCCTCAGATCAGGTTGCGAAGCGCCTGCGCCGTCTCCCGCAGCACATTGAGCACGCGCGACACCGCGTCGGCGCCCGACTCCTGTCCCATGGGCATGGTGACGTTGAGTGCCCCGACCAGCTGGCCCTTGGCGTCCCGCAGCGGCACGGCCACGCCGCGGTGGTTCAGTTCGAGTTGCTGCTCTGACAGCGCCCAGCCTTGCAGCTGGATCCGGGCAAACTCGCCGCGCAGTCGCGCCGTGTCGGTAATGGTGAAACTGGTATAGGTGCGCAGCTGGGCGCGCTCCAGCCACTCGTCGTAGGGCGGCGACTCGCGCAACGCCAGCAGCACCATGCCGGCGGCCGTCACGTGCGCCGGCACCCGCGCGCCCAGGACGAAGCCGGTGTTCATCGCGCGGTTCGGGCCATTGCGCGCCACGTAGACGATGTCGTCGCCGTCCATCGCGCTCACGTAGGCGATTTCCTGCGTGCCGGCGGTGACCCGCTGGAGGAACGGCTGCACGATGCGCGCGAGCCGCGACGACTCGATGTAGGCCTGCCCCAGCCGCAGCACGCGCGCCGTCAGCCAGAACATCTTGCCGTCGGAGGCGACATAGCCCAGGTGCGCCAAGGTCAGGAGATGGCGGCGTGCTGCCGTGCGGGTCATTCCGACCAACTCGCCCATCTGTGCAGCTGTCATGCGTGGCTGCGCCTCACCGAACGCCTCGAGGATGGCCAGGCCTTTTTCCAGGCCAGCGATCCAGTCGCGCCGGTCGAGGCCGGCGCCTTCTGCCGGCGGCGCCAGCGATGTCGGTTCCCCAGGAACTTGGATCTTGGTCATGGTGATAAGGGGAAACCCTGGCTATGAACGCTTATTGAACAAAAATGATCGATCGTCGATCTAAAGTATACGATAGATCTTCATCAAATCATTTTGATCGCATAAATTATCGCTTGTCAAATTATTTTGTCCGATAAACGAACATCATGCGGCCCAGCGCTTTGTCCCAGCCCGCGACAGCGGAAATCAGTGGCACGACCGACGTGTACCTGATCCTGGGCGATCCGGTCGAGCAGGTGAGGGCGCCCGAGTCCTTCAATTCGATCTTTGCGCGCTTTGGCGTTGACGCCGTGCTGGTGCCGGTGCGCGTGGCGCAACAGGACCTGGAAGGGTTCGTGCGCACCGCGTTCAACGCGTCCAACATCAAGGGAATGTGGGTGACGATTCCCCACAAGGCACTTGTTGCGGGCCTGGTGGACGACTGCACCGAGCTGGCGCGAATTGCCGGTGCAGTCAACGCAGTGCGGCGAAACCCCGACGGCAGTCTGTTTGGTGGCTTGTTCGATGGCGATGGCTTCGTGGGCTCGCTGGCCTACTTCGACATCGCCTGGACCGGCAAAAAGGCGCTGCTGATTGGCGCCGGTGGCGCTGCCGCCGCCATCGCGGCTTCGCTCACTGGCGCTGTGGATTCATGCGCCGAAATCGCGTTGTTCGACCCCGTGCCAGGCCGCGCGCAGGCCATCGTCGATCGAATGACGGGCCGCGGCCGATGCGTGGTGCGCGACGCCTTCAGCAACGATCCACCAGGATACGACCTGGTCGTGAACGCTTCGCCGCTGGGCCTGAACCACAACGACCCAATGCCTTGCGACGTGGGGCGCCTGGAGCCCCATGCGGCGCTGGTTGACATCCTGATGAAGAACCAACCGACGCCACTGGTGAGGGCCGCCCGGGCGCGTGGCCTGGTGGCGCATCTGGGCTTCGAAATGCTGATCCAGCAGACCCCTCTGTACCTTGAATTTTTTGGCTTCCACGAGGTTGCCGAGGCGGTGAAGCGCGACGCAGGCCTCATCCGCGAACTGATTTCCCGGCAATAGAGCGCTAGGGGAAAACCCGTTCAACTGAATGACCCGCGCCACAGGCGCCTGACCATAATCCTTAACCAACTGCCTTAACGGAGACATCGACATGCAAAAACGCTTTACTCTCAAATTGATAGCATCCTGCGTCGTAGCCGCAGGGTCGCTCGGCCTGACCGGCACTGCACTGGCGCAGAACACGATCAAGGTGGCAGCCATCGTCGAGCTGTCCGGCGCTGGCGCCACGGCCGGCACCAACTTCTACAACGGCATGAACCTGGCCGTGAAGGAAATTAACGCAGCAGGCGGCATTCTGGGCAAGAAGATCGAAGTCATCACGTCCGACACCACCACCAACCCCGGTGTGGCGCTGGGCCTGACCAAGAAGGCCATCGACCAGGATGTGTTCGCGATCTTCGGCCCGGTGTTCTCCGGCTCCATCATCGTCAGCATGAAAGAGTCCGAGAAGGCGCAGATTCCCAACTGGACGGGCGGCGAAGCGGCCAACATCACGATGCAAGGCAACCCCTATGTGTTCCGCACCAGCTTCACCCAGGCCACCGCGATGCCCAAGGTGGCGCGCTACATCAACCAACAAGCCAAGCTCAAGAGCGTCGCGGTGATCTACGTGAACAACGACTTCGGCAAGGGCGGCCTGGAAATGATCAAGAAGGCGCTGGGCGCCACGGACACCAAGGTTCTGGGCGAGGTCTCGACCGACCAGGGCCAGGTGGACTTTTCCGCGGCCGTGCTCAAGGCCAAGCAGCTCAACGCAGACGGCGTGTTCGCCTATGTGAATGAAGACGAGTCGGCGCGCCTGCTGCGCGAACTGCGCAAGCAAGGCTGGACCAAGCCCATCATCGGAGAAACCACGCTGACCGGCCAGAAGGTGATCGATCTCGCGGGCGATGCCGCCAATGGCGCCATCGCGCACGTCGGCCTGACGGTCGACGCGCCGGTGCCCGCCATCCGCGCCTTCCGCGCCAAGTTCGAGCGCGAATACAAGTACGTGTCCGACCACAACGGCATGAAGGGCTACTCGGGTATCTACTCGATGCAAGCCGCAATCGAGAAGGCCGGCAAGGTCGACCGCGTTGCCGTGGCCAAGGCCATGAAGGGCCTGAAGATCAGCACCGACAAATATCCGGGCGCCCTGATGGACATGACCTTCGACGACAAGGGAGATCTGGACCGCATGAGCTTCATCGTGCAGGTCAAGAACGGCAAGCAGGAAGTGGTCGACACGGTCCCGCCGCTGAGCGCGGGTGTCGCGCCGGCGGCCAAGGCGGCTTCTACCAAGAAATAAACCCGTCGGACATCGGGGCCCCGGGGCTCCGACGTCCGGCCCATTGGCATGACCGATTTCTTCCAACTGTTCTTCAGTGGCCTGGCCACGGGCAGCATCTATGCGCTCGCTGCCCTGGGCTTCACCTTGCTGTGGCAGGCCGCCGGCACGATCAACTTCGCCCAGGGCGAGTTCGTCATGTTGCCCGCTTTCGCCATGCTGGGCTTCATGAGCCTGGGAGCTCCCATGCTTGTGAGCCTGCTGTTGACCGGCATCGTCGCCGTCGTGGTGCTGGGCTGGGCCTTCAAGAAAGCGGTCGTCGATCCGCTGTTCAAGTTCGGCATGATGCCCATCGTGGTGGCCACCATCGGGTTGTCGATTGCTGTGCGCAATGCCATGCGCGCCGGCTATAGCGCCGAAGCGCACCCCTTTCCTTCGCTGTTTGCCGACCAGATATTCAACATCGGCGGCGTCACTGTCACGCTGGCCGATGTGGGCACGCTGGTGCTGGCCCTGCTGATCGTGTTTGCCACCCAGGCCTTCCTGGCCAAGACCGTCACCGGCCGCGCCATGCAGGCAGTGGCGCAGAACACCGAATCGGCCGCGGTGCTGGGCATCAATGTGCCGCGCATGATCTTCTACACATTCGCGATCAACGCCGTGCTGGCCTGTGCTGCCGCATTGCTGGTCACGCCTACCTATCTGGCCAAGTTCGACATGGGCGAATCGCTGGGTACCAAGGCATTCTTCGCCGCCATCATCGGCGGCTTCAACAACTCGCGCGGCGCCTTGTTGGGCGGCCTGCTGGTGGGGGTCAGCGAAAACCTGGCGGCCGCGTACATCTCACCGTCCTACAAGGACGCCGTGGCACTGGTGATATTCATGGTCGTGATCCTGTTCAAGCCCCAAGGCCTGCTGGGCAAGAAAGAGGAGCGCAAGGTATGACTTCCTCGCGCCAGATTGCCATCGCATCCATCGTGCTCAGCGCGATTGCGCTGCTCGTCGTGCCGCAGTTTCTCAAGAACTATGGCGTCTATCTGCTGACCTACTGGCTGGTATTCGTGATCGCTACCATGGGCCTGAACCTCACTGTCGGCTACGCCGGCCAGAAATCGCTGGGTCACGCGGCTTTCTTCGGAATTGGCGCCTATACGGTGGCAATCCTCCTGAAGCTCGGGGTCAGTTGGTGGCTGGGCCTGCCGGCCGCCGCGGGGCTGTGCTTCGTGGTCGGGCTGGCGTTGGGATTTCCCGCGCTGCGCGTGCAGACCATCTACCTGGCGTTTGCCACGCTGGGCTTCAATACCGCCATCTGGCTTGTCATGCGCAACGAAGAGTGGCTCACCGGCGGTACCTTTGGCATCAACGGCATCGCGCGGCCGGGGTTTCTCGGCCTGTCGCTCAAGGACAACGTGTCGTATTACTACCTCGTGTTGGGGGTTGCAGTCGTGATGACGCTGCTCCTGCTCGGCCTGCTGCGCAGCCCCTGGGGCAAGGCCTTCACGGCGCTGCGCGACAACCCGATCCGGGCCGAAAGCCTGGGGGTGGATATCCGCAACTACACGCTCCTGTCGTTCGCCATCGGCGCCACCTACGCGGGTGTGGCCGGGGCGCTGTATGCGTCGCTGGTCGACTTCATCGAGCCTGGTCCGTTCGCGGTTGGCGCTTCCATCATGATGTACCTGATGGTGGTGGTCGGCGGATCGGGCTACTTTCTCGGGCCCCTGGTCGGCGCGGCGGTGGGCGTGGTGGTGCCCGACTGGATTCGCGACGCGGCTCCCATCCTGGCCAATTGGTACCTGCCAATTTTCGGGACGGCCGTGGTTCTGATGATGGTCTGGCTGCCCGATGGCCTCTTGAGCCTGCCTGATCGCATCCGCGAGCGCCGTGAATCACGCAAGGCCAGCGAGCTGCGCTCGCGCGCAGCGGCCATGCAGGGAGCCAAGTCATGAGCTTGCTCAAAGTCACCGATCTCAAGAAGTCGTACGGCGCCATCCAGGCCGTCGGCGGGGTGAGCTTCGAAGTTAAGCCGGGTGAAATCTTCGGCGTCATCGGGCCCAACGGCTCGGGCAAAACCACATTGTTCAACTCGATGCTGGGCCAGATTACGCCCGACGCCGGCCGTATCGAACTCAACGGCGACGATGTCACGAAACTGGGTCCCCTGGAACTCAGCCGCAAAGGCATAGGGCGCACATTCCAGACCCTGCAGGTGTTTGGCAAGATGAGCGTGCGCGACAACCTGATCGTGGCCGCCCAGGAACACCAGGGCACCATGTTCAGCCGAATGTTCGCGCCCGGCGACTCCGGTCTGGGCTCCAGGGCGGACGCGCTGATCGACCAGTTCCGAATCCGTCACGTGGCGCACCTGAAAGCCGGCACGCTGAGCTATGGCCAGCAAAAACTGGTCGACATCGCGATGGCCTTCATGAGCGAGCCAGCCCTGGTATTGCTCGACGAGCCGTGCGCAGGTGTCAACCCCAGCCTGGTCGGAGGCATCTCCAACCTGCTCAAGCAGCTCAACCAGACCCGTGGCCCGGGGATGAAGGCCAGCAGCTTCGTGGTCATCGAGCACAACATGGACTTCGTCATGGACCTGTGCCACCGCATCATGGTGATGGTGGAGGGCAAGGTGATGGCCATCGGCACGCCGGCCGAAATTCGCGGCAACAAGCAAGTGCTCGACGCCTACCTCGGTGCCTGACCGGAGTCTGATGATGAATCTCAACAATTCAACGGCCTGTATCGAGTTCGACGATGTGGTGGCAGGCTACAAGGATTTCATGATCCTGAACCATCTCTCGTTCAAGGCGAAACGGGGGGCGATCACGTTGCTGCTGGGGCCCAACGGCGCCGGCAAGTCGACGGTGCTCAAGACGCTGTTCGGACTGCTCAAGCCGCGCCAGGGCCAGATCTGGCTGGACGGCCAGGACATCACCGGCGCATCGCAAAAGGAACTGCTGGCACGAGGCATCGCCTTCGTCCCACAGGGCCGCAACCTGTTCGGCCAGCTCACCGTGTGGCAGAACCTGGAACTGGGCGGCATCACGCTGGGCACCAAGCTCACGCATGAGCGCATACCGGAGGTGCTTGAGTTCTTCCCGCGCGTTAAGGAGCGGCTTCACTCGCAAGCGTCGGCGCTATCGGGCGGCGAGCAGAAGCAGCTGGAGATCGGCCGGGCGCTGTTGCTGCGGCCCAAGGTGCTGCTGATCGACGAGCCTTCGATTGGCCTGAGCCCGCTGGTCGTGCAGGATGTATTTCGCCTGTTGCGCAGGCTGGTCGATCAGGGCACCACGGTGCTGATGGTCGAGCAAAACGTCAAGAGCGCGCTCAAGATCTCTGACGACGCCATCGCGCTCGAATCGGGCAGGCTGGTGCTGCACAAACCGGCCGGCGAGTTGCTGTCAGACCCGGACATCGAGCGGCTGTTCCTGGGTGGCGCCGCGCATGCTGCGCCGTCCAGCACTCCAGCATAGGGGCTTGCATACAATTATGAGCAACACGGAGGGCAGTGCCCATCATGAGCGACTTTCTTGTCAACGCACCTGCGCCGGGCTCCGAGCGCGAACCGCTGCAGGCGTCGTTCAGCGATGCCAGCAACCCGATCGGCCTGGACGGAATCGAGTTCATCGAGTACGCCACGCTGCATCCGCAGGCCCTGGGCCAGGTGCTGGAGATGATGGGCTTCAAGCCGGTTGCCCGTCATCGATCGCGCGAGGTATTGCTGTACCGGCAGGGCGCGATGAATGTCGTGGTCAACGCCCATCCGCAGGACGCACGAGCGGCCGCGCATGGCACGCCGGCTCCCACGATCTCGGCCATCGCACTGCGGGTTCGTGACACACGTGCGGCTTACGACTACGTGCGCGAGCGCGGCGCCTGGGAAGTACCCGCCCATGCCGAGGTGATGGAGTTGAACATCCCGGCGATCCACGGCGCTGGCGGCAGCCGAATCTACTTCGTGGACCGGTACAAGAAGTTCTCGATCTATGACGTGGATTTCATCCCGATTCCCACCGTGGACCAGCAGCCGCCTGCAGTGTGCGACCTGCATTTCTTCGGTGTCGTGCAGTACATCGGCCCCGAGCGCAGCTACGACTGGATCGAGTTCTACCAGGAGCTGTTCGGGATGGAACTGATTCCCGACGAGCAGCGCTACGGGATCATGCCCGAGGGCAAGCTCATGCGCAGTCCGTCGCTCGATCCGGCCAACACTTTCATGCTGCAACTGGTCGAGCCCCATGTGCTCGTCATGGACACCGACGAAAGGCTGCACCGGATAGGACTGGGTGTTCCCGATGTGCTGGCCGCAGTGAAGGCATTTCGCGAACTGGGCATCGAATTCGTGGAAACCAAGGCGGCTCACACCGATGTTCGCGGCGCCATCACCAAAACCTATCTCGGCTCTGTCGTGTTCGAGCTGGTGCATAGCAACGTGCAGGTCGGGAAGCCGGCATGACGATCAATATCTCCGGCTTCGGCATGGATACCATCAGCCTGGCCGGGCCCCTCGAGGCCAAGCTCAAGGCCATGCGCGAGGCGGGGTTCTCGCAGGTCATGCTCAAGGCCAACGACCTGGTGGGGCATCCCGACGGGCTGGAGGCAGCGGTCGAAGCAGTGCGCAGCAGCGGATTGCGTGGCACGGGCTTCCAGGTGTTGCGGGATTTCGAGGGGTTGTCGGGCCACCTGCATGCCTACAAGGTCGATATCGCGAAGTCGATGCTGCAGATGTGTTCGGCGCTGGGCTGCAAGGTATTGCTGGCATGCTCGTCGACGTCGACCCACGCCACGCAGGACCTGGACCTGATCGCCCGCGACCTGCGCAAGCTGGCGATCCTGGCGCTGCCGCTGGGTATCAGGATTGCGTACGAGGGCCTGTCGTGGGGGCGCTCCGTCAATGAGTACACCACTGCCTGGGACGTGGTCAGCCGCGCCGATTGTCCCAACCTGGGGCTGGGGATCGACTCGTACCACATCTTCGCGGCCAAGACGCCGCTGGACGGCATCGAGGACATCGACCCGCTCAAGATATTCCTGGTGCAGCTGGCCGATTTCATGTGGCAGGAGACGACCACTTTCGAAGAGCGCAGGACCACCGCGCGCACCTTCCGCGTATTCCCGGGCGAAGGCGTTCACAGCGAAGCGCTGGCCGATCTGGTGCTGCGGCTGGACCAGCTGGGCTATGACGGTGACTACAGCTTTGAAGTTTTCAATGACGACTACGTCAACATGCCGCTGCCGGTCGTCGCAGAGCGGGCCCGCAGGAGCGCTGTGTGGCTTTGCGAGGACGTGCTCAGGCGCTCGACCCCGCTGCCCAATTCGATGCGGCTCAAACGCTGAACATCCGTCCGAGCAGGCCGCTGGCGATCAGGTCGCGGGCCCGGCGCAGGATCGGGTTGTGGCGCCGCTGGTGTCCACGCCCAGTTGCTGCGCGAAGGCGCGGCCCGCGTCGGTGGGATCGGCGATCGCGGCAGCCGCACCTGCTCATGGCGTTGGCAACGCTCGGCGTGCATGCGCCCGATGGCACCGGCGCCCACGATGCCGATGCCGAACGTGGGGCAGGGAGATGTGGCCATGGTGGGTCAGCCAGGCACGGCGCTGCGCCCGGCCCGCGTGCGCGCGATGATGGTTTTCATGATCTGGGCAGTGCCGTCGCCGATCTGGAAACCCAGCACGTCGCGCAGCCGCTGCTCCATCGGGCCGCGGTCGTAGCCGCCGTGGCCGAACATCAGCAGGCACTGGTGGATCACTTCGTAGGCCAGCTTGGGACCCCACCACTTGCACATCGCGGCCTCCGCGCTGTGTGGCGCGCCCTGGTCCTTGAGCCACAGGGTCTGCAGGCAAAGCAGGCGCGCCGCCACGACTTGCGTGTCGAAATCCGCCAGCGGGTGCGAGACGCCCTGGAAGGCCGACAGCGGCTTGCCGAAGGCCTCGCGTTGGGCCACGTATTCCCAGGTTTCCTCCAGCGCGACGCGGGCCACGGCCAGCACCTGCATGCCGATCAGGGCACGCGAGAAGTCGAAGCCCTGCATCATTTGCACGAACCCCTTGTTCTCGTCGCCCAGGCGGTGGTCCAGCGGCACGCGCACGTTCTCGAAGAAGATTGATCCGCGGCCGATGGCGCGCTGGCCGTGGCAGTCGAACCGGTTCGTCGTGATGCCCGGCAGGTTCATGGGCATCAGCAACGCGGTAACGCCATGGGCCGCCGATTCGACCGACCCCGTGCGGCCGAATACCACCGTGGCATCGGCCTGGTCGGCCGCCGAGATTGACGTCTTTTCGCCATTGACGACGTAGTGGTCGCCAACCCGCTCGACCCTCAGGCGCAGATTGGCCGCGTCTGATCCGCCGCGCGGCTCGGTCAGCGCAATGGCCAGCAAGGCCTCGCCTTGCACCAGCCTGGTCAGCCACGGTTGCACAACCTCGGGTTGACCGTACTGCGACAGGATCTGGCCGTTGAGCGATGCCAGCAGGTTGATGTAACTGATGCTCAGGTCGGCGCGCGCGATTTCTTCATGGATGACGCCCGCGGCCAGGCAGCCCAGGCCCTGGCCGCCGAAGGCCGCGGGCAATTCGGGCGCGATGAAACCCATCTGGCCCATCTCCCGCATCAGATGGCGATCGAGCACGCGGGTCTTGTCGCGTTCCAGGAAGCCGGGTGCGACGCGCCCCGTGGCAAAGCGCCGCGCATGCTCGGCGAGTGCGGCGAGATCTTCGTCGATGTAGGGGTTCATTTATTTCGCGTACTTGCGGAAGTCGGGCTTGCGCTTTTCCCGCAAGGCGTTGACACCTTCGCGGGATTCTTCCGTGTCGTAGTAAAGCTTGAGTGCGTACATCCCCATGCCGGCAATGCCGCTCTGGTGCGCGGTGTCCATGTTGAAGCTGCGCTTGGCGATGGCCAGCGCCGTCGGGCTCCGCTCGCACAGCTCCTCGCCCCATTTCTGGACTTCGGCGTCCAGCTGGTCCGGCGGTACGCACACGTTGGCCAGGCCCATCGCCACGGCTTCTGCGCCGGAGTAGCGCCGGCACATGTACCACATTTCGCGCGCCTTCTTCTCGCCCACGACGCGTGCGAGGAAGGCCGTGCCATAGCCCGGATCGACCGAACCCATCTTCGGGCCGACCTGGCCGAACTGCGCCTTTTCAGAGCAGATCGTCAGGTCGCAGATCGTGCACAGAACGTTGCCCCCGCCTATGGCATAGCCCTGCACGCGGGCGATCACCGGTTTGGGTACGTCGCGGATGGCCGTGTGCAGCTCCTCCATCGGCAGGCCAATGGTGCCGCGACCATCGTAGTTGCCTTCGTGGGCCGACTGGTCGCCCCCGGTGCAGAAGGCACGGTCGCCAGCACCGGCCAGCACAATGGCGCCGATCGTGCGGTCGTAGCCGGCGTGGTAGAGCGCCTTGATCAGCTCGTCGCAGGTCTGCCCGCGGAAAGAGTTCATCTTCTCGGGCCGGTTGATCGTGATCCAGGCCACGCCATTGCGTACTTCGTACAGAAGGTCTTCGAACGTCATGAGGTTTCCTTGTGAGAGGTTGGGAAGAGGTGGTTTAGCCGTTCATGGTCAGGCCGCCAGAGATGCTCAGCACTTGTCCGGTGACGAAGCTCGCGTCGTCGCTGGCGAGAAATGCGATCGCGCCGCAGATGTCATCGGGTTGACCCAGGCGCCCCATGGGAATGGCGCGGGTGAAGGCCTCGAGCAGCTTCTCGGGGTTTGACGCACCCGCGGCGACGCCGTCCAGCAAGGCGGTGTCGGTCGGGCCAGGGCAGATCACGTTGGCAGTGATGCCGTGGCGCGCGTGTTCGCGAGCAATCGACTTGGTGAACGCCACCAGGCCCCCCTTGCAGGCCGCGTAGACCGCTTCGCCGCTGGAGCCCACGCGTGCGGCGTCCGATGCCACGGTAACAATGCGGCCCGCCTTGCGCGCGGCCATGCCCGGCAGCACGGCATGGTGCATGTGCAAGGCACCGACCAGATTGATGGCGATCAGCTTATCCCACTCGGCCGGTTCGGTCCTGGTGAAGGGCTTGAACACGTCCCAGCCCGCGTTGTTGACCAGGA
>JANYAN010000468.1 GCA_025361305.1 Burkholderiales bacterium | reverse complement strand
ACGCGCCAAGCGCGGCCCCGTTGCGCGCCGACACCACCACCCTGGCGCCCCGGGCGTGCAATGCCGATGCGCTGGCGCGGCCAATGCCCGACGATGCACCCACGAGCCACACGGTGCGGCCCCGCCAGTCGGCCATCCGGGAGTTCAATGCCATGGCTATCTCTTGTGAAACGAGAGTGTTACTTCGCCCAGACCGACACCCCATTTGCGCATGGCCGCCTTGTTGAGCATGATCTTGTCATTCATCAGATACATCCAGTCGTCGAACTGCACCTCGATGACGCGGTCGTCCACCGGCAACGCCAGCGTGTAGGTCCAGTGGAATGCGTTGCCGCTTTGCTGGCCCTGGGCCGTGTCCACCACATCGTCGGCCTGGCCCGTGTAGCGGCCGTTGGCATGTTGCGTGAGCCGCCAGACGCGCCGCTGCGTACTGCCATCCGAATAGGTAAACGCCTCGTCAAGCACACCCTCATCGCCCTGCCATTTGCAGGTCATGACGACGGTGAAGCGTTTGACGACCTTGCCCGAGCGGTCCGTGAAGATGCCGTACGCGTCCAGAGTGCCGTTGAAGTAATCGCGCAACTCCAGCACAGGCGCTTGCCCGGCGTAGTCCTGAACCTGCGGAGTGCTGCACCCACTGAGCAGCGCGGTTGATACCAGGGCCGCCAGCAGCGTGCGCGACAGGAGCGCGGGGATTCGGGAGCGTTGGTTCATGGTGCACTCGGCGTGGCCGCGGGTTTTGCGAGCGTGTACTGCATCACGCTGATATCGCCGGTTTCAAACGCCGCTTCGCAGTAGGCCAGGTAGAACTCCCAAATGCGCATGAATCGGTCGTCAAAGCCCAGTGCGGCCACCTCGGCCTTGCGGACCAGAAATGCCTCACGCCATCGGCGCAGGGTCTCGGCATAATCGGCGCCGAAAGCAAACTCGTCCACCACCTCCAGCCCCGCCGCGGCGGCCTGGTGGCGAAACTGCGCTGGACAGGGCAGACAACCGCCCGGGAAGATGTACTGCTGAATGAAGTCGGTGGATTGGATGTAGCGGTCAAACAGGCGGTCATCGATCACGATGCTTTGCACGCAGGCGCGCCCACCGGGTTTGAGCAACCGCTTCACCGTCGCAAAGTATTGCGGCCAATAGGCCCGGCCCACTGCTTCGACCATCTCGATCGAGCAGATCGCGTCAAATGGACCGTCGGAAATGTCGCGGTAGTCCTGTAGGCGCAAGTCGGCACGCTCGCCCCGACCGGTGGCAATACCTGCCGACGCCAGGCGGGCATCGGCATAGGCAAGCTGTTCCGTGCTTAGCGTTACACCCACCACCGAGGCGCCTAGGTTGACGGTGGCCTGCTCCGCCAGCGCGCCCCAGCCGCATCCGATTTCCAGCACGCGGTCGCCGGGTTTGACCTGCGCCTCGTGCAGGGCGCGCAGCACCTTGGCGTTCTGCGCCTGCGGCAACGGGCGCGACAGGTTACCCTCGAACCAGGCGCTCGAGTAGTTCATGGTTTCGTCCAGCCAGAGCCGGTAGAACGCGTTACCCAGGTCGTAGTGGGCGTGGATGTTCTTGCGGCTGTTGGCGCGGCTGTTGTGACGCAACAGGTGTTTGATGCGATAGAGCAAGCGCCCGGTCCAGGTGCCGAAGATCATGGCTTCCACCACCTTGCGGTTGGCCGAAAATACCTTGAGCAGTTCGGTCAGATCGGGCGTGGTCCAGTCCCCCGCGATGTAGCTCTCTGCAACGCCGATGTCTCCGGACCTGAGGGCGGCGCCAAACACGTTCCAGTTGTGCAGGGTGACGCTGGCGCTGGGGTGCCGCGGTGTGTGCATCGGATGCTGCTGCGGATGCTCCCCAAAACGGCGGTTCGAGCCGTCGGGCAAATTCAAGGTGAGCGCACCGTGCCGCAGGTTTTCCAGCAGACTCAGCGCGGTGCGTGCCGCCGCTGGCCCACCGTTGCGGGTTGGCAGTCTGGGTGCAACAGTAGTGACGGTGTTCATGGTGGGTTTCCAGGGGCGAAGATCGGTGAGGGACTAGCGCGAGACAGAGGCCCGCGGTGCGGCGGGCTTGCGGAAGAAGGGCACGTTCTTCAGCCACAGGCGCAAGGCCTGGATGTGGATATGCAGAACGACGGCCAGGGTCATCGCCGGATAGCGCCACAGGGCACGGCGCAGTGCAGCAGGGGTGACAGGTTCCAGCGTGCCGCTTACGCTGGTGCGCAATACCGCGGCCTCGCGGTCGCCATCGGGTTCGGTGCCCACTCGAGTGCCGGTGTAGAAGTCAACGCGAGCGACCGTTCGTTCGATCCCCGCACGAACGCTGCGCATGAAGCGGAATCGGTAGTGCCCTTCGACCGCATTGAAGGGCGACACGTGGAAGACCTTGTTTGCACGTTGGTCGACGCCGTAGGTCGGGGCATCCAGCAAGTAGCAGTGGCGCTCGCCAAAAGTGTTGTTCACCTCCACCACAACAGCACGCAAGGCGCCGCCCTGGTCATCCGGTGAACGGTGGCAGTACCAGAAACTGACGGGCTTGAAGGTATAGCCGAAGACGCGCGGATAGGTGTGCAACCACACTTCGCCTGTGGCGTCGTGAATCCCTTCTCGCTGCAGCAGTTCGTCGAGCCAGCCGATCGCACCCCCTTGTGCCAGTGCCCGGCCATCGCCATGGTCGGATTCGAAGAAACTCAGCAGGCCGCGCCGATTGATCACCCAGTCGCCCTTTTTCGGCGCGGCCTTTTGCAGGCTTCGCAGTGGCAGCATCAAGAAGTAGGTCGGGTAGGCAAAGGCGTGCCGTTTCGGGCTCAGCCTGGAATGGCGCACCTGGCCAAATCCGATGAGAGGCGCGGACTGGTTCAAGCAACCGCCCTTCCGGCGCCCGCGTCGGTCAGCAAGTGCGCCGCTGCGGCCAGCCCCGCTTTCAAGCCGTCTTCATGGAAGCCGTAGCCCATCCAGGCACCGGCAAAGTAGCGACCATGCTTGCCTTGCAGTCCTGTCATGCGGCCCTGCGCAGCCACCGCGGCCAGGTCGAATACGGGATGGGCGTAGTCGTATTGGCCAATGATCTTGTCTTCGGCAATCGGGCGCCGGGGGTTCAGCGACACCAGTATGGGCTGCGTCCAGGGCAAGGGCTGCAGGCGGTTGAGCAGGTAATGCAGACACACTTGGGCCACTTCGTGGCCGGCTGTTGCCATGCGCTCGTAGTTCCAGGCTGCCCAGGTCGACATGCGCGTGGGTAGCACCAACGCGTCAGTGTGCAGGATGGCCTTGTTCGGCTGGTAACGAATGGCACCCAGAGCGTCCTGCTCTTGCGGTGTAGGGACGGCCAGCATTTGAAGGGCCTGATCCGAGTGAGTGGCGATGATGACCTTGTCAAAAATCTCCTGTCCCGTGTCGGTCGTCACGGCCACGCCGGGCTTGCGCCCTGGTGTGACGCACAAATCGTCGATGCGGTAGACGGGGGTGTTCAGCCGCTTGTCGGCGATGCCCGCGGTGATTTTCTCGACGTAGCGCCTGGCACCGCCCCGCACCGTCCACCACTGAGGCCGGTTGGTGATCTGCAGCAGGCCATGGTTATGGCAGAAGCGCACCATGGTGGAGACCGGAAACTTCAGCATTTGAGCAGTTGGGCAGCTCCAGATGCACGCCATCATGGGCAGCAGATACCACTCGCAAAACGCGGGGCCAAATCCCTGGTCGCGCAAGAACTCCCCGAGCGGCTGCGTCAGCCGGGCATCGGTGTCGACCTGTGCCATGCGCGTGGCGAGCGCATTGAAGCGCAACAGATCACCCAACATGCCCCAGAAGCGCAGGCTGAGCAGGTTGCTGCGCTGGGCGAAAACCGTGTTCAGGCTGGTGCCGCTCCACTCGACCGCGTGGCCGTCGATGTGGCCCCTGGCCTGAACCGAGAACGACATGTCCGACCTGGCAGTGGCCACGTCGAGGTCGCGCAGCAGTGCAATCAGTAAGGGGTAGGTTCGCTCATTGAGCACCAGAAATCCCGTATCCACCCCGTGAGTGACGAGACCGTTGGCCGTGGGCAGCGTGACGTCGACCGTATGGCTGTGGCCACCAAAATAGGCGCCCGCTTCCAGTAGCGTGACGGCAGCGTGACCTCGCAAAGCGTGTGCCGCGGCCAGGCCAGAAATACCAGAACCTATGACGGCAACTTTGAGCGACACCCAGGCACCTTTGAATTCGTGAAAGCGATTTATACCATATAGTATAAAAAGAGACTATGAAGTATTAATGTATCCTTGAAGTTCAGTTCCTGGCCATTGAAGACTACAATTCGCCAATGGCAACAGCTGCTCCCATCAAGGTTTCCTTCAAGGCGCAAATGCTCCTGGCCCGGGAGGACGCGATCATCCAGTCGGTCAACCGCTTGCTGGCTGAAAAGGGTTACGAGTCCATGACGGTGGACGAAGTCGCGGCCGACGTCGGCATTGCGAAGGCAAGCCTTTACAAGCACTTCCCCAGCAAGGAAGACCTGGCCGCTGCCGCGATGGTGTCGGTGATGCGGCGGGCACAGGCATTCCTGGACGCGTTGCCGGCGCAGGCGGCCGCAATCGAGAAGTTGCGCAGCGTCGTGCGCTGGACCATGGGCCTGAAGCTCGCCGGCGAGATGCCTTCGCTGCCCAGCCAGAACTCAAGCCTGCGCACGGCACTGATGGAAAGCAGGGACTATATGGACGGCCTGATGGACCTGAGCGACCGGCTGGGCGCCTGGATCGAGGCAGCGCAAGCGCAAGGCGCGCTCAACCCCAAGATTCCTCCCGTCGCGGTGCTGTACACGCTGTACGCCCGTGCGTGCGACCCGGTGCTGGAATTCCTCAAGATGGGCGACCTGTATAGCAACGACGAAATCGTCACTCTGGTGCTCAGCACTTGCTTCGATGGGTTGAACGCTCGTTCATGAAAGTCGTTCGCCACCGCGGCCAGGTTGACGGTGAAGAGCGCATGGCGACATGCGAGAAAGCGCACCGCGATGAGCGGATCATGCGTACAATAAAAAAATGCTGCACCGCACCAATATGTCGCGACGCGCAAATGCCGGCCGAGGGCCTCAATGAAGGTCCAGGAGGCAATCGCCCGGATATTCCCAGGCGGCGTACTTCGCGACTGCGCTCATGAAAGTGGCGAGGTCTTCGAAGTTCACGGGCTGAACAAGGACGCAGCGCCTGAGATCTGGTCAGCGCGTGCGTGCCCGCTTGCCCAGACCCATGGGCATTGTGTTGGCGCGGCCTTCATGGCCCCATTCGGCGATGAGCGCCCGCGCGGCATCCTCGGCGCCAATGAGCGCGTCTTTCGCCGTGGACCCCTTGAAGCTCACTTTGATGACGCTTTTGGTGTCGTCCCAGGGGGTACGGGGCTTGTTGCGGCTGATCTTGGCATAGCCGACCACGGAATCGCCAAATTCCACGGTGTAGGCGGCGATGAAATACTCCTGCCAAGGACCGGTAATGCGTTTGAGTAGTCTGCGCATCGGCACATGATGCCCCGAAATGCCGATAACGCAAATACCCTGCGCGCGGGCTACGGTCAGCCGTGCCGCAGCGGTACGGCAAAGCCGCGGGCGACGGCCGGCCGGGCCATCATGACCTCGTACCAGCGCTGCACATGCGGAAAATCCGCCAGGTCGACCTTGTGGCGGGGGTGCCGCCAGGCCCAGCCCAAAATCGCAAAATCTGCAATCGACAGTGCACCGGCAAAGTATTCGTGATCGGCCAGCCGTTGGTCCATCACGGCGTAGAGGCGCCGCGTTTCGGCCATGAACCGGGTAAGCCCGTAGCGGCGTTCATCTTCGTCCTTGAGGGCGATGAAGTGGTGTACCTGCCCGGGGATCGGCCCGAAACCTCCCATCTGAAACATCAGCCACTCGAGCACGGCCACGTGCGCCGCCGGGTCGCGCGGCCAGAACAGGCCCGTCTTCTCGCCGAGATAGATAAGAATCGCCCCGGACTCGAAAACACTGATCGGTTCGCCCGCAGGGCCATCCGTATCGATGATGGCAGGGATCTTGTGGGTCGGGCTGATTCTGGCGAAGAACGGATCGAACTGTTCGCCCTTGCCGATATCCACGATGTGCACTTCATAGGGCAGGCCCATCTCCTCCAGCGCAACGCTGATCTTGCGGCCGTTGGGCGTATCGAAGGCATAGAGTTGAATGGTCAAGGCAATTCCCTCAGTCGGATCTGCCCAGATCGTGCACCAGGTCGGCGAACTCTGTGGGGTTCAGGTCGGAGACCACCCAATGCGCCATACCTGCGCGCGACCAGTGCCCGACGTTGAAGCCTCGCTGCGAAGAGATCGCCACACGCTGATCGCCCTGGGCCGGCCAGACAAATTGCTCCACGACATGGCCGGCATGCCGGTAGACCAGCGCCGCCACGGGACGACCATCCAGATAATCGACCCTGCCGCCCACCAATGACGATCCGGGAAGGCTCAGTTCCTGCACTGGCGGAGAAAAGTCGAGCCTCGCAGACAGCCACGGCTTGACGGTATGGTGATTCGACGATTCCACGTCCACCAGGTGCTGGGCCAGGGTGGCACGGGCATGACTGGCGATCACTTCCTGTTCCAGCCGCTCATCCTGGTGGCCGTGCATCAGCAGCACGTTGATCCCGACGGCGAGCGCCGCGACCATAGCGGTCGCCGGAACCCAGGGCCGCCACGCAAACCACCGCTGCCAAACGCTTTCCAGGTGCGCGTCAGCCGGTGCCCCTTGTTTGTTTGCCGGCGATTGCGTCGCTGCGAGCGACAGGATCTGGCCGCGCAGCACGGTCGTGGCGACGTGGTAGTCGGCCCGGCTTCGCACGGCCTCTTGGAGGCCACGCAATTTTTCAACCTCGGTGCGCAGGGTGGTGTCTTGACGCAGAAGTGCCTCGATCTCGATCTGCCGGGTCAAGTCGAGTTCGCCATCCACGAAGGCGTTCAATTCCTGGATGTCAGGTTGCTTGCTCATACCTTTGCTCCACCAGGCGCGGAGCGCCCAACCGCGCGCAACGCGGGCCTTGCCTGGGGCTCGAGTGCCTCTCGCATGAGGCCACGCGCGCGCGCCAGCCGCGACATCACGGTACCCACAGGGATGCCCACGACGGTGGCGATCTGCCTGTACGACAGATCCTCCAGTTCGCGCAGCACCAGCACCTCGCGGAATGCGATGGGCAGTGATGCAAGGGCCTGGTTGATGTGCGCCCGGTCATCGTTGCGTGCAGCAATTGCGTGCGGCTCGTCTGCCATGGGGGCTGCCAGCTCGCTCCACCCGGATTCGCTGTCGTCCAGGGCCACCACTTCGGCCGGCCGGTTTGCCTTCAGCCAGACAAAGCAGGTATTGCGGACGATCTGAAGCAGCCACGGACGGACGTTGTCGCCGCGAAAGCCGGCGAAGTAGCGCATCGCGCGCAACGATGCCTCCTGAACGACGTCCCGTGCATCCTCATCGTTGCGGGTCAGCCAGCGCGCGAGGTTGTACGCCGCATCCAGGTGCGGTAGTGCCAGCAACTCGAAGCGCCGAAGGTCGGCCTCGTCGATCAAAGAAGTTCCTCTCACCAGCAAGTACCGGCGGTAACCCGCCTTTATTCCCCGGTTCGGGAATATTTTCGCCCGCGGTCCGGTATTGATCTGCGTGAGACGGCGCGCCGCCATTCGGCCCGGGCCTTGTCTCTCCAGCACCGGAGATCATTATGAGCACGTTCGACAGACGACAGTTCCTGCAGTTGACGGGCTACGGTGGTGCCGTCTTCATGTCCGGGCTCAACCGGACAGCGCAGGCCGCCGAGGCAATGGCGGCTTCGGGTTACGACGATTTCTACTTTGTCCAGTTGTCCGACACCCATTGGGGTTTCGAGGGCAACGAGAACCCCGACGCGCGCGGCACGCTGCCCAAGGCAGTCGCTGCCGTGAATGCGCTGCCCAAGCCCCCCGACTTTGTCATCTTCACCGGCGATCTCACCCACACCACCGACGACCCGAAAGAGCGCCGAAAGCGGATGGCAGAGGTCCAGCGCATGACGGGCGAGCTGACAGTCAAGACCGTGCACTACATCCCGGGCGAACACGACGCGTCGCTCGACGGCGGCCGTGCGTTTAAGGAATTCTTCGGCGCAACCCACTACACATTCGACCACAAGGGCGTGCATTTCATCGTGCTGGATAACGTGAGCGACCCGGCCGCAAAGCTCGGCGACGAACAACTGGCCTGGCTGGCAGCTGACCTGAAAACCCAGGCGTCGGACGCGCGCATCGTGGTGTTCACGCACAGGCCGCTGTTCGATCTGTATCCGCAGTGGGATTGGGCCACACGCGATGGCGCCCGCGCTGTCGAGTTGCTGTCGGCGCACGCCAATGTGACGGTGTTCTACGGCCATATTCACCAGGAACATCACCACATGACCGGGCACATTGCCCACCATTCGGCCAAGTCACTGATCTTCGCGCTGCCGGTAGCCGCGTCGCAGCCCAAGCGCACGCCGCTGCCCTGGGACCCGGCGCAGCCTTATCGCGGCCTGGGATTCCGGGAGGTCGAAGCCGAACCCAGTCAAGCGCGCTACGCGATCACCGAACTCCCCGTGCAGAAGGGTTGACGCCATGGCCATCGATCGTCACAAGCGCACGATGCTGCGTGCGGCTGCCGCCACCGCTCTGGTGCTGGGCCCTGCCGCGACCCTGGTGCTGGCCAAGCCGAAGGCCCGCGTGATCAAGGTTGTTGCGAAGAAATTTGTTTTCGTGCCGGGCTCGATTCGCGTCAAAAAGGGCGAAACGGTGGTGTTTCAGCTCAGCGCGCCAGAGGTGCCGATGGGCTTCAGCCTGCCAGACTTCGGTGTGCGCACCGACGTCGTTCCGGGCAAGGTTGCCACATTGCAACTGACACCCGACAAGGCCGGGACGTTCACATTCCTGTGTGACATCTTCTGCGGCACCGGCCACGAGGACATGAACGGCACGCTGATCGTCGCCGATTGAGATGCAAATGGCCGTCACTGCTATGGGTCAGTTTGAGGCCAAGTCACTTGTCAGCCTGATCTAGCGCGTCACCAGGCCCAGGCGCAGCACCGGCCAACAGCCCCGGCGCGCATGCGTGACCGCCCGCCGCCTTGTTCTAGACTGCACCTCATGAAACCCGACACGACGCCGGCCATTGCCACACCCGCCGAGGCGCAGTGGGTGGAGGCTGAGCTGGTGCGCAGCCTGATGCGCACCGCCCGCAATACCCAGCCCGTGGGGCTGCTGCTGATCCCCGTGTTCCTGGGCGTGATGTGGGATGACGCAACGCTGGGCGTGCTCGCGCTGTGGGGTTTCGCGGCGTCGGCGGTGGCGGTGGCCCGCTTCGGCATCATCCGGGCCTACGAGAGCGAGGTGGCCGGACAGGGCTCCGCGCAACATCTGGCCTTCTTCATGCGTTGCCGGCTCATCTGGCCCGCAAGCGCGCTGGTCTGGGGGCTCACAACGCTGCTCTACTTCGACCGCTCTTCGCTGGCGGACCAGTTCATCTGCTGGCTGATCATGGCTGGTCTGGCGATGTTTTCGATCAACAGCCTGTCGAGCCACCTGCCGACGATGCGCGCCTATCTGGACTCGCTCGCCTTGTCGGCGCTTGCCGTCATGCTTTGGCGCAGCGGCGTCGAACTGGGCTTCCACGGACCGGACTATCACTTGTGGCTGATCGCCTTGCTCGTCATCTTCTGGCAGGTGTTGCGGCAGGCCGGACTGCGTCTGCATATGACACATCGCCAGAATTTCGAGCTGCAGTACCGCAACAACCAGCTGATCGAGTCGCTGACCCGGCAGACCCAGGCGGCACTCGATGCGGTCGAGATCAAGAACCGGTTCCTGGCCAGCGCCGCGCACGATATCCGCCAGCCGGTGCATGCGCTGGGCCTGTACGCCGACTGGCTGGGCAGCGAGCCGGAACTGGTTCATGAGATCGCGCCCAAAATCGTGGAATCGACCAAGGCTGTGAACGCGCTGTTCGATTCGCTGTTTGATCTGGTGCGGCTGGATTCGGGCAAGATCAAGCTGAGCATCGAGACGGTTCGCCTCGACAAACTGCTGCACGACCTCGAACTGCAATATCGGCCGCTGGCCGAGGCCAAGGGCCTGCGCTTCAGGGTCCATGCCGCGCCCGGAAGCACCGAGTCCGATCCGATCCTGCTGCAGCGGATCGTCGGCAACCTGATCTCCAACGCCGTCAAGTACACCCAGGGTGGCGGCATCCTGGTGGCTGCTCGTGCGACCGCGGGCAGGTGGCGTATCGAGATCTGGGATACCGGTGTGGGCATCGCGCCGGTGCACCAGCGTGAGATCTTTCGGGAGTTCTACAAGGTGCCCGGCCACACGGGCACCGAGGATGGATTCGGCCTGGGCCTGTACATCGTGGCGCGCCTGGCCCACATCCTTGGCCATCCGCTGCGTCTGGACTCGCGCCCGGGCCGCGGCACGGTTTTCAGGCTGCTGCTCGAACCGACCGACGCAACGGCAGCAGCGGAACGCGCCGCCTCGGCCGTGGCTCAGCTGGTCAGCAGGCCGTGAATGCGGGCGTAATGGATGGTCTGGGTGCGGCTCTTGACGCCCAGGCGCCGGAACAGCCGCCACAGGTGGACCTTCACCGTGTGTTCGCTGATGCCCAGTTCTTCAGCGATCTCACGGTTGGAAAGGCCCCGGTCGAGCATCACGATCAGCTGTTTCTGGCGCTTGGACAGCTTGTTGTCCGCAGGGGTCAGTTCCTCGAAATCGCCGTCGGCATTGAGCAGTGCGCGCAGGGCGCTGCTGATCTCGCTGGCGCCAGCTGATTTCTCGATATAGATGTCGGCGCCGGCCTCGATGCATTGCTCTTCGGCGTCGGCCGCCGGGGAGGCCGAGAGCACCGCCAGTGGCGATTCGGGGTAAAGGTTCTTCAGTTCATGCACGCCAGAAGTGCCGGTGGTGTCGGGCAGCTTCAGGTCCAGGCAGATCAGCTCGGGCACGCCGTGCTGCTTGACGGCAGCCTCGATACCGCCAATGCGGTCGAGCTCGACCACGTTGATGCCCGGCCGCAGACGCCGCAGCAGCATGACCACCGCTTCGCGCATCAGGGGGTGGTCGTCAATGACGTAGAGGCTCATAGGCGTTAGGTCCCTTCTTCCTGCAATCTTTGTAAAGCAAGGATAACCGGGTTTGGGGCAACCGGCCTTAGCTGGCGTCGGCCAGCTGGTTCAACGCCGCCACGATCTCTGCGCGGGCCGCGCCAGGCGCGAGCTCGACCTGGGTGCCATCCAGACCTTCGCCCGGAGCGGCGCGCAAGCTGGTGATCACCTGCCCGGCCTCCTTGGGCGAACCGAATCCCCGACTTTGCAGCAACACCCTGCCTTGCGGGTCGACCAGTTTGAAGTAGAAGTGGCCGTCGGCCTCGCGGTACTGCTTGAATGCGGGCAGGCTTGTCCTGGCGGCCTTGTCCTTGCGCACGGGCGCCGCGGCGCCGGTTGCCAGGTCGCGCAGGCCGACGGCGTGCCGCAGCCGTGCCATGAACGGCGTGGCCACGGCGCGCGCCTTCTGCGCGCCGGCCTTGAGGATGCGCTCCACCTCGGCCGGGTTGTTGATCAGCGCGTCGTGGCGCTCGCGCATCGGCGCGGTCTCGCGGTCGATGCGCTCGAACAGGAGCTGCTTGGCATCGGCCCAGGCGATGCCCTGGGCATAGGCCTGGCGCATGGCCGCGGTTTCATCGGCCGAGGCGAAGGCCTGGTAGATCTGGAACAAGGCGGAACCGTCGACCTCCTTGGGCTCGCCGGGCGCGCGTGAATCGGTCACGATGGCCGCGATCTGCTTGCGCATCTGCGCCGGGGGCGCGAACAGGGGGATCGTGTTGTCGTAACTCTTGCTCATCTTGCGCCCGTCCAGGCCGGGGAGCATGGCCACGGCCTCGTCGATCACCGCCTCGGGTGGCACGAAGTGTTCGCCGTACAGGTGATTGAAGCTTTGCGCCATGTCGCGCGCCATTTCGATGTGCTGGACCTGGTCGCGGCCCACCGGCACCCGGTGAGCGTTGAACATGATGATGTCGGCGGCCATCAGCACCGGGTACATGAACAGCCCCACGCTGACATCGGCGTCGGGGTCATTGCCCGAGGCGGCGTTCTTGTCCACCGCTGCCTTGTAGGCGTGCGCGCGGTTGAGCAGGCCCTTGCCGGTCACGCAGGTGAGCAGCCAGGTCAGTTCCGGTACCTCGGGGATGTCCGATTGCCGATAGAACAGCACGTGGTCCGGGTCCAGTCCCGCGGCCAGCCAGCACGCCGCGATTTCAAGTGTGGAGCGCTGGATGCGCGATGGCTCGTCGCATTTGATCAGTGCGTGGTAGTCGGCCAGGAAATAGAAATTCTCGGTGCCCGCGCGGCGGCTGGCTGCTACCGTGGGGCGGATCGCGCCGACATAGTTGCCAAGGTGCGGTGTGCCCGTGGTGGTGATGCCGGTGAGGTAGCGGATGACAGCGGGTGAACTCATGACGATGCGAATCTAGCGGAACAGGTAGGCCACGGGGGTCAACAGCAGGCCCAGCGCGGCATAACCCAGGTCGATCAGCGGCCGCAGCCAGTAGGTGCCCACCACCCCCAGCAGCACCAGCCCCATCACGATAAAGAAGCCCCAGGGCTCCATCCGCGATACCGCATGGGCTGCGCGCCAGGGCAGCAACCCCACGAGGATGCGGCCGCCATCCAGCGGTGGCAGCGGAAACAGGTTGAAGGCCCACATCACCAGGTTGACCAGCACGCCCGCCTTGCACATGTCCAGGAAGAAGCGCTCGCTGACGCCGCTGCCGGCCAGCACCGTGAAGGCAATTGCCCACAACAGCGCCTGGATGAAATTGGAGGCCGGGCCGGCCAGCGCCACCCAGACCATATCGCGCTTGGGCCGGCGCAGGTGGCCGAAGTTCACCGGCACCGGCTTGGCGTAGCCGAACAGGAAGGCGCCCGAGGTTGCGAAGTACAGCATCAAGGGCATCAGGATCGTGCCCACCGGGTCGATGTGCTTGAGCGGGTTCAGCGTGACGCGGCCCATCATGTAAGCCGTGTTGTCGCCAAAGTAGCGCGCCACATAACCATGCGCCGCCTCGTGAATGGTGATGGCGAACAGCACCGGCAGTGCGTAGATCAGGACGGTTTGAATCAGGTTTTGTATTTCCACCGGGGCGATTGTCTCAGACGGTCGCCGGGCCCATCAAAACCAATTCGGGCAGGCCGGACGCAGAGGACGCAAAAGGTTACGCAAAGGACGCGTCCGGATGTCCGCATTCGGCACTCACAACCCAAGCGCCGCAGGATCACCCCGCCCGCGGCGGACCAGAACAGCGTCGCCGCCGGTGCCCATGGGGGTCATGTCGATCACGGTGGTCGGTTCGGACGGACAGGCGCCGGCGTCGATGACGCCGGCCACCAGGCGCTCGAAGCGTTCGCGGATCTGCTGCGGGTCTGTGAGGGGCTGCGTTTCATGCGGGGGGATCAGGGTGGTGGCCAGCAAAGGGGCGCCGTGCAGAGCCAGCAGTTCCTGCAACACCTTGTGGTCGGGCACACGCAGGCCAATGGTCTTGCGCTGCGGATGACTGACGCGGCGCGGCACTTCCCGGGTCGCCTCCAGGATGAAGGTGTATGGCCCGGGCGTGGCGGACTTGAGCAAACGGTATTGGCGGTTGTCCACGCGGGCGTAGTTGGCCAGTTCGCTCAGGTCGCGGCACAGCAGGGTCAGGTGGTGCTTTTCATCGACGCCACGGATCTGCCGCAGGCGGTCGGCTGCGGCCTTGTCGTCCAGGTGGCAAGCCAGCGCGTAGCTGGAATCGGTGGGTACCGCAACGATGCCGCCGCGCTCGAGCAGGCCCACTGCCTGCTTGAGCAGGCGCACCTGCGGGTTTTCCGGGTGAACTTCGAAATACTGGGCCATCAGGTCTCCAGCGTTCGGGCGGCGCCCCGGCCATCGCGCACGGTGAGCCAGGCGCCGGCTGCGCCGCACACCGCGATCATGCCGATGCCGGCCAGCGCCAGGGTATCCGGCACGTGCCAGAAGACCAGCCAGCCCCCCAGCATGGCAAACGCGATCTGGGCGTAAAGGTAGGGCGTCAGCGTAGAGGCAGGGGCCTTCTTGTAGGCCAGGATCAGCAGGAAATGGCCCACGGTGGCCAGCAGGCCCATCAGGCAGAGCAAGGCCCACAGCCGCCACTGGGGCAGCCACGTCCAGACCAGCGGCAATGCCAGCGATGCCGCCAGCGTCCCGACCCAGCCGGTGTACAGGTGCATGGTGATGGGGTCTTCGGTTCGGGCCAGCCGGCTGGTGAGCAACTGGAACCACGCGTTGCTGGCCACCAGACCGAGCGGCAGCAGCGTGATCACCAGCGGCGTGATCATCATCACGGCGGTGAACTCGCCGACCGGCATGGACTTCAGGCCGAGGAAGGCGAGCAAGCTGGACAGCAGCAGCAGCAGGCCGCGCAATACCTGGAACTTCGGGTGGGCCGTACGCAGCACCGACAAGCCGCGCATGGGCAGCACGGCCAGGGTCGTTGCCAGGGCCTGGAATGCGTAGCGGAACCACAGTGCCATCAATAGCGGCACCGACGCGCTGCCGAACTTGGTGGTGGTGTCCAGCGTTGCGAAGCAGGCGACGGCCAGCACCACGAAGGCGATGCCGGCCAGGACGCCCGAGGGCCGGGCGCTCACTGGATGCGGTCGGCCAGCAGGTCCCATACCGGCGTCAGTTCGCCGGGCAGGTAAGGCAGCTTGCCCAGGTCGGTGTGGCTCTCGCCGGGGCTATGGAAGTCACTGCCGCGCGACGCGGCCAGGCCAAATTCACGCGCTGTGTCTGCGTACTTGAGGTATTCGGCCGGTGTGTGGCTGCCGGTCACCACCTCGACCCCGCGTCCCCCATGGGCCCTGAATTCGCTGAACAGTGCGAATTCCTCATTGGCGGAGAACCGGTAGCGCGCCGGGTGCGCAAGCACCGCCACACCGCTGGCCTGGGTGATCCATTCGACCGCGTTCTTCAACGATGCCCAGCGATGCGGCACGAAGCCCGGCCGGCCCTCGACCAGGTACTTGCGGAACACTTCGTTGGTGTCCTTGCACACGCCGGTTTCCACCAGAAAGCGCGCGAAGTGGGTGCGCGAGACCAGTTCGGGGTTGCCGACGTACCTGAGCGCCCCCTCGTAGGCGTCCTTGATGCCCACGGCCGCCAGCTGAGCGGCGATTTCGCGCGCGCGCGCGTCACGCCCGCCCCGAGTCTGGGCCAGTCCGGCACGGATGGAGGCATCGTCGGGGTCAATGCCCAGACCGACGATGTGGACCGTTTCGCCGGCGAATGTGACCGACACTTCGGTGCCGGTAAGGTACTTCATGCCCTGGGCCGAAGCCGCCGCCGCCGCCCGGTGCTGGCCGCCGATCTCGTCATGATCGGTCAGTGCCCAGAGTTCGACACCATTGGCCGCCGCGCGTGCTGCCAGTTCTTCCGGGGTCAGGGTACCGTCGGAGACAACAGAGTGGCAATGCAGGTCGGCGTTGAGGATGGGCACAGGACATTCTACGTTTTGGCGCCCAGCCTCGCGTACGATGCGCGATCCGGGCCCCTCGTGCCCGCCGGAGAACTGCCATGATCGTCGTACACCACCTGAATCACTCCCGTTCGCAGCGCGTGCTGTGGCTGCTCGAGGAACTGGGCCTGGTCTACGAGATCAAGCGCTACCAGCGCGATCCGGCCACCATGCTCGCACCGCCTGAACTGCGCTCAGTCCATCCGCTGGGCAAATCGCCGGTGATTACGGACGGCGAGCTCACGCTGGCCGAATCCGGCGCCATCCTGGAGTACCTGGTCGAGCGCTACGGCGACGGACGGCTGGCGCCGCCCGCCGGCACGCCGCAGCGCCTGCGCTATCGCTACTGGATGCACTACGCCGAGGGCTCGCTGATGCCGCCGCTGCTGCTCAAGCTGGTTTTCGACCGGATCGGCAAGGGCAAGATGCCGTTCTTTGCGCGGCCAGTGGCCAAGGCCATCTCGACCCGCGCCAAATCCACTTTCATCCAGCCGCAAATCGATCGGCACCTGGACTACCTGGAGCACGAACTCGGTCAGGCCGAGTGGTTCGCCGGCCCCGACTTCAGCGCTGCCGATGTCCAGATGAGCTTTCCGCTGGAAGCCGCGCAGGCCCGGGCGGGGCTGGATGCGCGCAGGCCGCGCCTGATGGCATTTCTGGAGCGGATTCACGCCCGCGAGGCTTACCGCCGTGCCGTCGACCGGGGCGGCGAGTACGGCATCCTCACGTAGAGCGCCCTAACGGGTTGATGCGCGTACCATCGTTTGACTTTACCGCAGGACATTGAGACAGGAGCCATCATGCGCTGGGAAGGAAACCGGGAATCGGACAATGTGGAGGACCGCCGCGACGACGGTGGTGGCGGCGGCGGCGGATTCGGCCTGGGCGGCCGCTCCATCGGCATCGGCACCATTGTCATTGCGCTGGTCGGCGGGGCAATCTTCGGCATCAATCCGCTTACGATCCTGGGCGTGCTCAGTGGCGGCGGTGGCGATGCGGCGCCTCAGACGCAGCAGGCGCCGGCCCACGCGCCTCCGGCCAGTGACCATCTGGCCAAGTTTGTCGCTACCGTGCTCGCCGATACCGAGGATGTGTGGACCCAGCTGTTCAGCCAGGGCGGTGTCACCTACGTCAAACCCAAGCTCGTGCTGTTTCGCGGCGCCGTGCGTACCGGCTGTGGCCAGGGGCAGGCCGCAATGGGACCGTTCTATTGTCCGAACGACCAGAAGGTCTACATCGACCTGAACTTCTACGAGGTGCTGAAGAGCCGGCTGGGCGCCCCCGGCGATTTCGCCCAAGCCTACGTCATCGCCCATGAAGTGGGCCACCATGTGCAAAAGCTGCTGGGTATCTCGGACCGCATGGATCAGCAGAGGGCCCGTGCCAGCGAGGCGCAGGCCAACGCATTGAGCGTGCGGCTTGAGTTGCAGGCTGACTGCTTTGCCGGGGTGTGGGCCTTCCACGCCCAGAACGCGCGCCAGATCCTGGAGCAGGGCGACGTGGAAGAAGCCATGAACGCGGCGGCAAAGATCGGCGACGACGCCCTGCAGAGTGCCGGCGGCGGCGCAGTGGTGCCCGAAAGCTTCACCCATGGCACCAGCGCGCAGCGCCAGCGCTGGTTCTCGACCGGCCTGAAATCAGGCAGCGTCAAGGCCTGCGACACCTTCGCCAGCCGGTCTCTGTAACACATTCCGCGGTCGGCTCAGCGGGAGGACAGCCGCAAGTGCGATAATCGTGGGCTAGATGCCCTCATCCTTTTCCAATCTGTCGCTGGCCGAGCCGCTGGCGCGTGCCGTAGCCGAAATGGGCTACGAGTCCATGACACCCATCCAGGCCCAGGCGATTCCCGTCGTTTTGACCGGCAAGGACGTGATGGGCGCGGCCCAGACCGGCACCGGCAAGACCGCGGCCTTTTCACTGCCCCTGCTGCAGCGCCTGCTCAAGCACGAGAACGCCTCGACCTCGCCGGCGCGCCATCCCGTGCGTGCCCTGGTGTTGCTGCCCACGCGCGAGCTGGCCGACCAGGTGGCCCAGCAGGTCAAGCTCTATGCCAAGTACACCAACCTGCGCAGCGCAGTGGTGTTCGGTGGCATGGACATGAAGCCCCAGACGCTGGAGCTCAAGCGCGGCGTCGAGGTGCTGGTGGCCACGCCCGGGCGCCTGCTGGACCACATCGAGGCCAAGAACGCCGTGCTCAATCAGGTCGAGTACGTGGTGCTCGACGAGGCCGACCGGATGCTGGACATCGGTTTCCTGCCCGACCTGCAGCGCATCCTGTCGTACCTGCCCAAGCAGCGCACCACGCTCCTGTTTTCGGCCACCTTCTCGGCCGAGATCAGGCGCCTGGCCAACAGCTACCTGAACGATCCAGTGACCATCGAGGTGGCGCGCCCCAACGAGCGCCCCGCGACGCTCGAAGAGCATTTCTACAGCGTCACCGACGACGAAAAGCGCCATGCCTTGCGCCAGATCGTCAGGCAGCGCGGCATCACACAGGCGTTCGTTTTCGTCAACAGCAAGCTGGGCTGCGCCCGGCTGGCCCGCTCGCTGGAGCGCGAGGGCATGAAGACCACCGCACTGCATGGCGACAAGAGCCAGGATGAACGCCTCAAGGCACTGGCAGCCTTCAAGGCAGGCGAGGTCGATCTGCTGGTAGCCACCGATGTGGCCGCGCGTGGGCTGGACATCAAGGACGTACCGGCGGTGTTCAATTTCGATGTGCCGTTCAATGCCGAAGACTACGTGCACCGGGTCGGGCGCACTGGCCGGGCCGGCGCTTCGGGCATGGCCGTCACTTTTGTTTCTGGCAACGATACGCGCCTGATTGGTGACATCGAGAAGCTCCTGAAGAAGAAGATCGAACTGGAGCCGCTCGAGTTCGAGGAAGACCGGCCGCGCGGGCGCATCAACGACGGGCGCCGTGCCTGGCGCGAGGCGGGCGAAGTGGGCGATCCGCGCGATGTGCTCGATGCAGCCGCACGCGAGCCCGTGCCCCGGGCGCCGCGCGATTGGCGCCCCGGCGCGCCGCCGCGCGATCCTTTCTTCGATCAGCCGTACCAGGCACCGACAGCCGAAACCGCCGCGGCCTGGGAGGCGGGCGCAAAGCCAGCCGTCAATCGCGTGTCGGCCAACATCAAGCCCAAGCGCAAGGTAGCAGCCCTCTTCAAGGCCGAATAGGCGGGTGCTACTCCCCCGGGGACTGAGCCTGTTCGCAGTCTTCCTGGATCAACTCGTGGGTGCTGCCGAATTCCGCCAGGCGCAGGGCGCTGAGGCAACCACCCCAGACGCAGCCTGTATCCAGCGCCACGATGTCGGGCCGTTGCAGGTAGCCCAGCGTCGACCAATGCCCAAACGCGATCTGGATGCCGGCCGTCTTGCGCCCGGGAACGTCGAACCATGGCAGGTAGCCTGGCGGCGCCGCATCCAGGCCGCCTGAAGCGCGCAGGTCCATCACCCCATCGGGCGTGCAAAAGCGCAAGCGGGTGAGGGCGTTGACGATCACCCGCAGCCGGGCTGCCCCGGTCAGCGAATCCTCCCACTGCGCCGGCTCATTGCCATACATCTGCCCCAGAAAATCCACCAGCCCGGGGCCGCGCAGAACGGCCTCCACCTCGCAGGCTAGTTCCAGCGTCTGGTTAGTGTCCCACTGCGGCAGCACGCCGCCATGCACCAGCAGCAGGCCATGGGCGCGCATGGCCATGCGCTGCTGGCGCAGCCATTCGAGCAACGCCGCCCCGTCAGGCGCTGCCAGCACGCTATCCATGGTGTCGTTGCGGTGGGGGGCCCGCTTGCCGTGCGCCACGGCAAGCAGGCTCAGGTCGTGGTTGCCGAGCAGGCAGCGCGCTGAATCGCCGTAGCCGATCAGCCGGCGCAGCACAGCGCCCGATTGCGGCCCCCGGTTGACCAGGTCGCCCAGCATGTACAGGGTGTCGCGGCTGGGTGAGAAGTCGATCTTGCGCAGCAGCCGCGCCAGCGGAGCGTCGCACCCCTGCACGTCGCCAATCAGGTAGGAAGCCATGGTGTCTGATTCTCTCCTTGAATCCCGCGCCAGGAGCCGGTTGCGTCCTACAAGGGCAAGGCCGGCCGGGTCTGACCATCGAACTCTGCAACTCTGACCCGGCGAATTGCCAAGGGCCAGGATTACCAAGGAGCTTCATATGAACTGCAATCGGCGATTTTTCACGACGGGCGTGGCTTTTTCGGGCCTGTTTGGCCTTCTCGGCACGGCATCGGCCAAGGGCAAGGCCAATCACCGCAACGGCGCCAAGCTTGTCGGCGACAAGTTGAAGACGAACGGCCAGCACGTTCTGGAGAAGAAAGGTCCGCACACGATCTCGGTGGATGTCAAGGACGGGAAGATTGCCGGCATGCACGTCAAGCACGAGACGAAGGGCGAGCTGCCCGTCAAGAAGTACAAGACCAGCAAGAAGCTGGCCCAGGCTGAAGGGATGCACTACGCGTCGTACCTGCAGGTCCAGAGCCAATATCTGGGCACGACGTATATCGGGTATGCGTACTACGACGACTATGGCGACGAGGTGATTTACTGGTACCCGTACGACATGATTCTCGACGGCGATACCGGTGCCATCGAATACGTTCCGGTGGTCTAGATTGGGGGGCTGGCTCAGAGTTTGCTGAAAACCG
>JANYAN010000181.1 GCA_025361305.1 Burkholderiales bacterium | reverse complement strand
AGCGCGGCTGGAAGACCGCCGACAAGAAGCCGGTCAAGAACCAGGACCTGTGGGTGCAGCTCGATGCGCTGGTGTCGGTGCATGAGATCGAGTGGCACTGGGTCAAGGGGCACTCGGGGCACCCGGAGAACGAGCGGGCGGATGAGCTCGCGAACCGGGGCGTCGAACAGCCGTGAGCGCATTACGCGCGGTCGGCAGAGTTCGGCGATCAGCCGAGGGCCCTGGTCGTTGCCTGGTGATGTGCCCGACCTGAAATTGCCTTGCTGCGTCGGGACGGCAACCCTACACTTGAAATCATGGCCCCTCTCCGATCCAACAAGCTTGCGCAACTCGGCGGAATGGGCGCTCTGGCGGCCTACCTGCTGCTGCAGGCGTGGTGGCTGACGACCGTGGCCGTCGACGACACCGGGGATGATGCGTTGCTACTGCTGGTGATCGGCGCGCCGTTCGCGTTTGCCCTAGGCTGGTTCGTAGTGCCTGCAGTGGCGACACGACTGACGCCCCAGGCGGGGCGCAACCGTGGACGTCGCCGCTCGCGTCGTTCGGGACGCGCCAAAACGGGCGGGACCGAATAGTTGCTGCGCCTGACGGTCGTCTGCGCGGCGAATATTTGTCGCAGCCCGCTCGGCGCTGCCGTGCTCGCAGCTCAACTGCCAGGCAATGTCGCCCGCATCGCGAGCGCCGGGGTCCGCGCCCTCAGCGGCAATCCCGCCGACGCAACCATCTTGGAACTCGCCCGCGAGCGCGGCTACGGAGACCTGTCGGGGCACCGTTCGCAACCGCTGATGTCGGTGCTGCTGAACCAGAGCGATCTGGTGCTGTGCATGGAAGAGGGGCAGCGCGACCAGCTGCTGCGCGAGTACCCGACCATGACCGGCCGAATCCGTCTGTATGCCGATCAGCCGCCGACCGATATCGCAGACCCGGTCGGCCGCTCGCGCGCCGACTACCTCGCCTGTCTGGACGCCATCGAAGCGGCTGCCACGCAGTGGCCCATTCGTCTTGCCCAGCTCGGGCTGATCGAGCGACGCTGACAGGTTCGCGAAAGGGATATGGATTGGGCGGGCGCGCCTTGGTCTGCGCACTGTTGTGGCATCCGCCTGCGGAGGCGTGGGTCGGACGTTGTCGCCGAGTGGAGTCGGCGCACAGTGCTAGGCGATTTCGGTCGGCCTCCCAGCTAGAGACGGCACTGTCCGGTGCCGGAGCCGATGCTATATTGAGAAGTTGGAATTCCGCCCCGTCGAGGTGCAGGTCGCGTGAACTTTGTGTTGGTTCCTGAAGGCGCCAGAACCCGATGGACGACGTGCGCCGCTCTGGTGGCGGTGCTGGCGCTCACCTCGTGCGCGCTGAGCCCGGGACTGGCGGTTCATGCCCGAACCGAATTGATGCCGCACGTGGACGCCAACCTGCGCGCGATTCCCGTGACCGCCGAACTGGTTGCGCAACTGCGTGACGAGCGCGTGCAGCGCGCCGAAGTCGTGCCGACGCTCGCGGGCTCCGATGCAGCCAGCTATCACCTCGGCGTCCAGGACCGGCTGCACATCAGCGTCTGGAACCATCCGGATCTCGGCAGCGGGCAGCAAGGCGCCGCCTCCACGTTCGCAGGTTCACAGGCGTCCGGACTGGCTGGCGGCATGCCAACGAGCGCACCGGACCGGCTCATCGACGACACCGGCACCGTCTACGTGCCGCTGGCTGGTCACGTGCGCGCGGCGGGCCTGACGGTGCCTGAGTTTCGTGAACGGCTGACGACGGCGCTCGCGCGTTACATCCACGACCCGCAAGTCGAGGTCCAGGTCAGCGACTACCGCAGCCAGCGCGTCTTCATCGCAGGTCAGGTTCGGGCCCCCGGCGCCGTGCCGATCAACTCGGTTCCGTTGCACCTGACCGATGCGCTCGCGCAGACCGGCGGCGCGCTGGTTGATGCGGATCTTGCGAACGTTCGCGTGACCCGCGCCGGCAAGAGCGTGGTCGTGAACCTCGACCGGCTCTACTACTCCGGCGCCCAGGGCGCGAACCTGTTGCTGGAGCATGGCGATGTGGTAACAGTGCCAGACCGCCAGAGCCAGAAGATCTACGTGCTTGGCGAGGTGAACCAGCCGCGCTCGTACGTCATGCGGCGCGGCGAGGTAACCCTCGCCGAAGCGCTGGCGGATGCCGGCGGTCCGAACACAACCGCCGCGAGCACTGCGCATATCTATCTGCTGCGCCTGGACGATGCCGGCAAGCCTCTGGTCTATCACCTCGACGCGCGTGAGCCGGCGTCGCTGCTGCTGGCGGAGGCGATGCCGATGCAGGCCGGCGACCTCGTGGTCGTCAATCCCACGCCGATTTCGCTCGTCTCGCGGCTCGTGAACCAGTTCTTCCCGGTGTTGAGCGAGACCGCCCTCATCCGCAGCCTGACGCATTGACGTTAAAGATGGCCGCAATGTCCCAGCGAGAGTTCAAAGCC
>JANYAN010000167.1 GCA_025361305.1 Burkholderiales bacterium | reverse complement strand
GCCTGGTAAGCCTCGGCAGGGAGGCTCACGAATTGGTAGCCAGTGTCTTCGAGCTCGTGAAAGAAGGCGGGCCCTATGTCAAGTCGTTGGCGAAACCTTTCAAGAAACTCCTTCCAAGTAGTTGATTCGTCGAACACTTTTCAAGCCGGTGTCGGCGAAGGCGCGATCGGCACGACCCTGCAACCCGAGTTGTTGCGAACGCCGATTCAGATTGGCGACGACGCGCTCGCGGTAGCGCTCCTCGTAGGAGGCCTGGCCCTGATCGGGGTACTCCTCGCCCTTGGTGAGCATCGCGTAGATCAGCCGCGCCAGCTTGTGCGCTGCGGCCGTGACCGCGCAAGGGCGAAGTCCATGCGGCCGCACAGGCGCCGGTAGTACGCCCCCAACGCCGACTGGCTGGTGCGCAGCGCAGCGGCTGCCAACTTCAAGGCCTGCGTCGCGCGGTTGGCCACCCGCCGCGCGGTGCACCATCAGGCGCGACTGTTGGTCGATGGTCTTGACCGGAACGAAGCGCATGTTGGGCCGCTGCACGGCTTCGCAGATCGCGGCGGCATCGGCCGCGTCGTTCTTGCCGCGCCTGCCGCTCATTCGGTAAGGCGCCACGAGCTTGGGGGCCATCAGCTTGACGGTGTGGCCGTGGGCTGCGAACAGGCGAGCCCAGTGATGGGCACCAGAGCAGGCTTCGATGCCGATGGTGCACGGCGACAATGCGCCCACCCATTCGTTGAGCTTGGCGCGTGCGACTTTGGGTTGGCGCAGTTGCACCGCACCTGCGGCATTCACACCGTGCAGAGCAAAGACGTTCTTGGCGAGATCGATTCCAACGAAGACAATGGACATGACTTCCCCTTCTTCATTCAGTTGATGAGAGTTCGCTCTTTCCATCGTGGCACTGTGTTGCCGGTCTCCGCTTTGCGGATAACTCGGGACGGGGAAGTCCCTTTCATTCGTTAGCGCTTCAACCGGCCCTTGCCCGGACGATGGCCTGTAGAAACATAACCATCAGGCATGGAACCGAAGTTCTAAATTCATGTTTCTTAAGAGGCGTCTTGTGCGCGGCTTGATGACAAACGGCACACGGTGATGTAGCATGCGGGCATGAAGCCCTTTCGGTGGAGCCCGGAGAAGAACGACACGCTGAGGGCCGACCGAGGCGTTTCCTTCGAGAGCATCGTTGTCGCGATCGAGTCCGAAGGCTTGCTGGACGTCTTGGCGCATCCAAACCAGGCGAGGTACCCGAGACAACGAGTTCTCGTCGTGGCCTATGACAGTTATGCGTACTTGGTTCCGTTCGTCGAAGAGGAAGACTACTTCTTCCTCAAGACAATCATCCCGAGCCGCAAGGCAACTCGTGACTACTTGAATCTGGGTGAAGAAGATGCCGAACATTGATAACTACGAACTTGAGATCCTGAGCGCCTACGAGAAGGGCAAGCTGAGGTCCGTGGCGACCAAGGGCGAACTGGCAAAGTTCAAAGCCGCCGCACGGGCTACAGCCATCAAAGATCGGCGCGTCAATATCCGCCTGTCGTCCGGCGATCTGAGCGACATTCAGGTCAAAGCCCTTGAAGAAGGTGTTCCTTACCAAACCCTCATTGCAAGCGTCCTTCACAAGTACGTCACCGGCCGCCTCGCCGAGCAACCGGAGCGTGCCGCCAAGGAGCCGCGCGGCCGCGTACCCAAACGCCGCAACACTTCTGCAAACTGAGGTTCTCCCCTCGATGCAGACGCCCAATCGGGTAGCCAGGGGTTTCTAACCCCCGGCCCCCACACCACCCACCGTGCGGGTCCGCAGTGGGCGGTTCAACAAGTCGGCTCGCTCGACGAAGTTCTTCTTGTCTTTCAGTTCGTGTAGCCCTGGGCTTTTGACCACAGGGCTTTCACGCTGACCAGCCCTTGCGCTTTCAACCACGCGTTGGACAGGGCCTGCTGCAACGCCGGGGTTCGCGCCATGTGCCAGTAGCTCTTGCTGCTGACGCCATGCTGGATCGCCGTCTTCAGGCTCACGCCCAGAGCCAGCAAGTGCTTGATCTTCGTGCGCACCCAGCGCCACTGTTTCCAGTAGTCCACACCGACCAGCACCCCAGCTCGCAGGTAGCGCC
>JANYAN010000132.1 GCA_025361305.1 Burkholderiales bacterium | reverse complement strand
GGCTTTGCCGGCGTGCTGCTGATCCTTCAGCCCCGCGCCGAAGGCTTCAACGCCTATGCCCTGCTATGCCTGGGCGGCACCCTGCTGCATACCTCGCGCGACCTGATGACCCGCACCATCCCCCGCACGGTGCCGTCGATCCTGATCACCCTGTCCACGGCCCTTGCCGTGACGGTGCTGGCTGGCGCGCTGAGCTTCTTCCAGGATTGGCGGCCCATCACCGTGCAGCAGCTGGCCCTTTTGGGCGCCGCCAGCATATTCCTCAGCACCGGGTACTACCTGCTGGTATTGGGCATGCGTGCGGGAGAAATGAGCGTCATTGCGCCGTTTCGCTATACCGGGCTTCTGTTCGCGCTGGTGCTGGGCTGGGCGGTGTGGGGCGACATTCCCAACGCGCTGGCCTGCACTGGCATCGCCATGCTCGTGGGCGCCGGGCTGTACGTGCTGCACAGCCAGCGCTCGCGCGCCCGGCTCGAACTGGAGGCCGCCGTTGAGTAAATTCGATCGCCGTCAGACATTGCTGTTGGCCATGGGCCTGGTCGGCGCACCGTGGGCCTGGGCGCAGCCCCCGGCACCACAAGACGAAACCTGGACCGATGAGCGCCGCCGGCGAGATGTACCAGTGCGCATCCGCTGGCCGGCCGAGAGCCTGCAAGGGCCGTCCGACGGCCGTCCGGTGATTCTGTTCTCGCACGGTTTGGGCGGCACCCGCGACGGCGGGGCGGTGTGGGGCGAGGCCTGGGCTGCTGCCGGGTTCATCGTGATTCACCTGCAGCACGCCGGCAGCGACCTGGCGGCCGTGCGGGCAGTGACCAGCAGCTTCGCCGACCCATCGGCCCTGCGCCGTGCCAGTGGCCCCCAGCAGCTGCTGGCCCGGCTGCAGGACGTGGGCTTTGCGCTGGACGAGCTGGGCCGGCGCCGGCGCGGCGGTACCGGCCGGTGGGCTGCCGTGCGACCCGAGGCAGTGGGCATGAGCGGCCATTCGTTCGGTGCGTACACGACATTGGGCATGGCCGGGCAGGCCTATCCCGGCTTTGGCAGTATGTCGGAGCCGCGGCTGGCGGCCTTCATTGCGTTTTCACCGTCGCTGCCGGCCGTCGGCGATGGGCAGCGGGCCTTCGAGCACATCGAGCGGCCGATGCTGTGCGTGACGGGCACCCGCGACGGCGATGTGGCCGGGACAGGGGCCACACCGCAGCGGCGAATCGCAGTGTTCGATGCCCTTCCGGCCGGGCACAAGGCGCAGCTCGTGCTGCAGGATGCCGACCACATGAGCTTCGCCGGGCAAACCGGGCGTGCCGTTGAGATTTTGCCGCGCGAGGCAATTACCCGTACGTTACAGCCGCGCCACCATGAGCTGGTGGCAAGGATCACCACCGACTGGTGGCTGGCCCAGCTGCTGGGCGATGAGCGCGGCCGCGCTAGCCTCGCGGCACCCGCGGGACTGGCGGAAGCCGACCGTTGGCGGACAGGCTAAAGCGCAGGCAGCACGACCTGTACTTCGAGCCCGGGCTGAGCATTGCGCAGGCTGAAGTGGGCGCCATGCGCCTGCGCGACCAGCTTGCACAAGTACAGGCCCAGGCCAACGCCGCCGGTGGCTCGCTCACGGGCGGCATCGGGCCGATAGAAAGGCTCGGTCAGGTGCGGCAAGGCGGCCTCGTCCACACCCGGCCCGTAGTCACGAACGCACAGCGCGATGCCCTGCCCTTCAGCACGGAGTTGCAGGCGCGGCGGCTGGTCCGCCGTGGCGCTATGACGCTGGGCGTTGTCCAGCAGGTTGCGAAGCAGCAGGCGCATGCGGGTGCGGTCTAGCCGCAGTTCCGGCAGGCCAGGCGCGATGTCCAGCTGTACGCGCGACCCCGCCTGGCCAGCCACTTGCTGGGCCACGACCTCCTGCGCCAGAGCGCCAAGATCGGTGAGCTCAAGGTGAAGCGCCGCGTGCCCCTGCCCCAGCCGTTCGCTTTCCAGCAAGTCGGTCACCAGGTCGCGCATTTCAGCCAGGTCACGCAGCAGTGCCTCGCGCTGCGGATGCACTTCCGGTGTTTCCGGCAGCAATTCGGTGTTCAGGCGGGCCCGGGTTAGCGGGCTGCGCAGCTCATGGCTGATTGCCAGCAAGAGCGCGCGCTTGGCCTCCAGCATCTGGTGAATGCCATCGGCCATCGCATTGACGTCGCTGGCCAGCTGGCCCAGTTCGTCGTCGCGACGGATCGGGATCGGCTGCGCGAAATCCCCGCGACCGAAGCGCCCGGCCCCGCCGCGGATGTCGTCCAGCGGTCGCAGAAGTCGTCGCACGTAGGCGTAGGCGAATGCCGTGAATACCAGCAGCGCAGCCAGCGTGGCCCAGCCGATGTGGCGCGGGTGGTTCTGCCAGTTCAGTACGCTCAGCCCCAGCTGGATCTGATGGCCGTCGGCCGTGGTTCGCTGCAACAGGGGCGGTTCATGCTCGATGTCCAGCGAGTCGTCCCCGTGCCGCCAGGCGTGGTTGCGCCAGAGGCCGTCAGCCGTTCCCGGGCTGGATTGCCAGTTGACCTGCGGGCCTGAGATGCGCACGCTGATAGGCAGCCGCAGCACCATGGCCTCGGCCCGTTCCACGCTGGGCGGCGTGCCGATCTCGGCGGCCAGGCGGTCCACGTAGTCGGACACCAGCGGCCGCGCGGCTTCGCGCCAGCCAATGCTCAGCGCCTTCTGCATGCCGACCAGAAAGACAGCGGTCATCGCCAGCGCCAGCAGCAGAAACAGCGCCACCAGCCGCAGGCGCAGCGAATGAGCAAGCGCATGGCGCGCGCGCCAGTGCCAGCGGGTGGAATCAGGTGTCGGCATGGGCCAGGGCCAGCGCGTAACCCGCGTTTCTCACCGTCTTGATCGCGTCCAGCGGTTCGAGCTTCTTGCGAAGGCGACTGACGACAATGTCGACCGCGCGCGTGTAGAGCTCGGCCTCGTGGCCGCGCAGGTGGTTCAGGATGTCGTCGCGGCTGAAGACCTTGCCGCTCTCGCGCGCCAACAGATGCAGCAGGTCGAACTCGGTGCTGGTCAGATCCACTGGGTCGCCCTGCCTGCGCACAGAACGGGTCACCGGATCGACGGTCAATCCGACGAAACGAAGCGG
>JANYAN010000126.1 GCA_025361305.1 Burkholderiales bacterium | reverse complement strand
TGCGCTATGACCCGCAGACGGAGGTGACGATCACCGCTGGCGCTACGCAGGGTATTTTGTCGGCGATTCTGGCGGTGGTGCGGGCCGGTGACGAGGTCATCGTGCTGGAGCCCTGCTATGACAGTTACGTCCCGAACATCGAACTGGCTGGCGGCACCGTGGTGCGCGTCCCCCTGGTGCCCGGAACCTTCCGCCCCGACTTCGGCCGGATTGCCGCCGCATTGAGCCCCAGGACCCGGGCGATCCTCATCAACTCCCCGCACAACCCCAGCGCCACGGTGTGGTCGCGCGAGGAGATGCTCCAGTTGCAGGATATGCTGGCACCGACCGACGTGCTATTGATCAGCGACGAGGTCTACGAGCACATGGTGTTCGATGGCCAGCAGCACCAGAGTGCAGCGCGCTTCCCCGGTCTGGCCGCACGTGCCTTCGTCGTCTCCAGCTTCGGCAAGACGTACCACGTGACCGGCTGGAAAGTCGGCTACGTGGCGGCGCCGGCCCCGCTCAGCGCGGAATTCCGCAAGGTCCACCAGTTCAACGTGTTCACCGTCAATACCCCGGTTCAGCATGGCCTGGCGGCCTACCTGGCCGACCCCCGGCCGTACCTGGAATTACCGGCGTTCTACCAGCGCAAGCGCGACCTGTTTCGCGACGGGCTGGCTCGTACCCGGCTGCGCGTCCTGGACACCCAGGGCAGCTACTTCCAGTGCGTGGACATCTCTGGCGTGAGTGGGCTGGGCGAGGCGCAATTCTGCGAATGGCTGACCAGCGAAATCGGTGTCGCGGCGATCCCGCTGTCGGCCTTCTACGGCAATGGTTTCGACCAGCGCGTGGTGCGCTTCTGTTTTGCCAAGAAGGACGAAACGCTGCACGAAGCGCTGCGCCGCCTGGCGCGCCTGTAGTGACTCAGCACTGGATCGAGTTGCGGCAGAACTTTTCCAGTTCGCGCACCACGGCCCGGCCCGCCACCGCCCGATGCGCAGTCGGCCCAACATCCAGGCTCAGCTTCATCTCGTACTTCCTGAAGAAGTCATCGAACAATTCACCGCCCAGCGTTGCGTAGGCGGTCAATGTGTCGGCACGGGGCTCATGGGTCAGCAGCACGGCACACAGCGGCTGGGGAGCAGGCCCTGAAAGCACCTCCGCGCCACGCGCGGGGTCGTACTGGCTATGGTCGGCGCAGCAGTGAATCAGGTTATCCTGCACGCCCCGCTGGGCGCGCGTCTTGCGGAAGCTGATGAAGCTCACTTCGCGCGTGGGGTAGACGAGCTTGTGCGCACAAATGGCCGAATAGGCGACGACACTGTGGCCTGGCCCTACGCCTCCGGGCCAAGCATAGGCGTCGTGGTCCTTGGTGCTCAATGAATGCGGCAGGGCCGGTTTGCCCAGGTCGAGCAGAAAAACCGGCGTGGCCTCAAACGGGTAGTGGAACAGGTAGTTGACGAGCGGCTTGAGCCGCCTGGCCTGCAGCGGATCGCCTTGCTCGTTGACCAGCAGCACCGGCGCATAGTCGTGGGCCCGGGCGTCGGCGCCGAATGCCGGTTGCGCGGCCGCGGCCCATGCCGCGCCACTGGCGCACGACTCGAGGAAGCTGCGTCGGTCCATGGACCAACGCTAGCCTTGCCGGACATGCCTGTCAAACCGGGCTTTGTACCGCAATCCAAAGTTGCCATCCGACAGTGTGACGAGGCGCTGTCCTGCCTGGTGGCCGCGCCGGGCGTGTCAGCATGTACTGGACAACCCCGGAGTCAGCCATGTCCCTCATCCTGCTGATCCTTCTTGTCCTGTTCCTGGTCGGCGCGCTGCCCACGTGGGGCCATAGCCGCAACTGGGGTTACGGTCCGAGCGGTGGCATCGGGCTGGTGGTGGTAATCCTGGTCGTTCTGTTGTTGATGGGCCGGATCTAGCCTTGGCGCGAAGCTCGCCCCCGGGGCTAGTGCGTGAGCTGAGCCCACAACTTGTCCAGCCGCTTCACGCTGACCGGCTGGGGCGTCCTCAACTCCTGGGCGAAGAAGCTCACGCGCAGTTCCTCCAGCAGCCAGCGCAGTTCCTGCATCCGCGTATCGACCACGCCCTTGCGCTCCGCCACCAGGCGCCAGTAACGCTGCTCCTGGGGACGCAGTTCGGCCAGCCGCGCCGCATCGCGCGCCGGATCGGCGCGCACCTTGTCCAGCCGTAGTGTGATGGCCTTGAGGTACCGGGTGAAATGTTGAAGCTGGGGCCACGGCGTCCTCTCAAGAAATTGAGCCGGCATCAGGCGCTGCAACTGCTGAGTGGCGTCGGCGCCGGCTTCAGGGTGGCTGCGGGTGTCCTTGATCTTGCGGGCGGCCGCAGCGTATTCCACAAGAATGGCACCGGCCAGGCGCGCCACCTCATTGGCGATCAGGGTGAGCCGCCCACGGCCTTCCTCCACGCGTTGCCTGAACGCCGCTTCGTCCGTGGGCAGCGGATCCAGCAGAAAAGCCCGATCCAATGCCACATTGACGATCTGCCCGCGCAGTTCCTCCTGCGTTCCAAGTGGCATGAACGCGACGGCCATCTTCTGCTGCTCGGGAATGTTCTTCTCCAGATATTTCAGCGCGTCGCGGATCTGCAGCGCAAACAAGCGGCGCAATCCTGCGCGATGGCGGGTCGCGGCCACTTCGGGTTCGTCGAAGACCTCAATGGCCACCGCATCGGTATGGTCGATCAGGGCCGGGAAGCCGACCAGGCTGGTGCCGCCCTTGCGCACCTCCATCAATTCGGGCAACTCGCCAAAGGTCCACGCGGTATGGCGTCGGCCAGCAGGTGGCGCCACGGCCTGTTCGGTCATCGACGGCGGCGCGCCCGGACTTGGCGCGGGCCTGGTGCCGCCGTCCGTCAATGCCGGCAGTGGCATTGCTCCTGCGAGCTTCAGTCCTGCCAGCGCCTGGAACGCACCGCGCGCGCGGGCGCCCAGCTCGGCCTTGAGAGCGCCGAGGTTGCGCCCGGTTCCCAGCTGCCGGCCGTGTTCGTCCACGATGACAAAATTCATGAACAAGTGCGCGGGCAGCATGTCAAGCTTGAAATCCGCGCGCTTGACGTCCAGGCCGGTCGCCTCCCGCACCCGCCTGAGCAAGGCGTCGGTCAATGAGCCAACCGCCCAGGATTGCGGTGCGGCCAGCGCCTCGGACAGCCGGGAGGCGGACTCGGGCAAGGGCACGAAGCGCGAGCGCGGCTTTTGCGGCAGGCTCTTGAGCAACGCCAGGATCTTGTCCCTGAGCATGCCGGGCACCAGCCATTCGACCTGCTCGTCGCCCACCTGGTTCAGGACGAACAACGGCACTGTCACGGTCAGGCCGTCGCGCGCATCGCCGGGCTCGTGCAGGTAGGCGGCAGCGCAGTCGACACCGCCGAGTCGCACAGTTCGCGGAAACGCATTCGTGGTGATGCCGGCAGCCTCATGGCGCATCAGTTCGTCGCGGGTGAGCTTGAGCAGCGCTGGATCGAGTCGACTCGCGTCGCGGAACCACTTATCAAAGCTGGCTGCGCCGTAAACGTCCCGCGGCATCTGCTGGTCATAGAAGGCAAAGATCAGTTCGTCGTCGACCAGCACGTCCTGGCGGCGCGACTTGTGCTCCAGCTCCTCAACCTGCTTGACCAGCTTCTGGTTGGCCGCCAGGAACGGCAGGCGCGTGTCCCACTGCCCGCCGACCAGTCCCTCGCGAATGAATATCTCGCGTGCCCCCTGCATGTCGACACGGGCGAACGGTACACGGCGGCCGTTGTAGATCACAAGGCCGTAGAGAACGGCGCGTTCCAGGGCCATTACTTCTGCGGCCTTCTTCTCCCAGTGCGGCTCCAGCAACTGCTTTTTGAGCAGGTGTCCGGCGACCTGCTCGATCCATAACGGCTCGACGTTTGCAATTCCGCGGCCGAACAGACGGGTCGTCTCGACCAGTTCCGCGGCGACGATCCAGCGGCCAGGCCGCTTCTTCAGGTGCGCACCAGGATGGCGATAGAACTTGATGGCGCGGGCCCCGAGGTAGACATCCTCCTCGTCCAGCTTGCACCCGATGTTGCCCAGCAGGCCTGCGAGCATCGACTTATGCAACTCTTCATAGCTGGCTGGCACCGTGTTCAGCCGCCACTTGTGTTCGGCGACCACCGTATGCAGTTGGCTGTGGATGTCCCGCCATTCGCGCACCCGGCGAACATTGATGAAGTTCTGCCGCAATAGCTGCTCGTACTGCCGGTTGGACAATTTGTGCGTGCCGGCGGGTGCGCCGGCCGGGCCTTCGTGCTTGCCGCCTCGTGACGCTTCGAGCCACTTCCAGAGATTCAGGTAGCCGGAAAATTCGCTGCGATCGTCGTCGAACTTGGCATGGTGCTGGTCGGCCTGAGTCTGCATTTCCATGGGCCGGTCGCGTACATCCTGCACCGACAGGGCCGACGCGATCACGAGTACCTCGTCCAGCGCGCCCCGGTCGCGCGCCTCCAGGATCATGCGGCCCACGCGCGGGTCGAGCGGCAGGCGGGCCAGTTGCCCACCCGTTGGCGTCAGATCGTTGTTGTCGTCCACCGCGCCCAGTTCGTTGAGCAACTGGTAGCCGTCGGCGATGGCGCGCCGCTGCGGTGGCTCGAGGAACGGAAACTCTTCTACCGAGCCCAGGCGCAGAGCCTTCATCCGCAGGATCACACCGGCCAAAGAGGAGCGCAGGATCTCCGGGTCGGTAAAGCGAGGGCGGCCCGCGAAATCTGCCTCGTCGTACAGGCGGATGCAGATACCGTCCGCCACCCGGCCGCAGCGACCGGCCCGCTGGTTGGCTGCTGCCTGGCTGATGGGCTCGACCAGCAGTTGCTCGACCTTGCTGCGGAAGCTGTAACGCTTGACGCGCGCTGTGCCGGCATCGATCACGTAACGGATGCCGGGCACCGTGAGGGAGGTTTCAGCCACGTTGGTGGCCAGCACGATGCGCCGGCCGGCGTGCCCATCAAAAATGCGCTCCTGCTCGGCGGATGACAGCCGGGCGAACAGCGGCAAGACCTCGGCGTTACGCGTCACCGACTGATGCGCCAGATGCTTGCGCAAATGGTCGGCAGACTCGCGGATCTCGCGCTCACCCGGGAGGAACACCAGAATGTCGCCGCCGGCGAGACCCGTCCAAAGTTCGTCGACGGCATCCCCGATAGCCTCGTTCAGGCCATAGTCGCGCGACTCCTCGAACGGCCGCCAGCGTTGCTCGACCGGGTACATGCGGCCGGAGACATAGATCACGGGCGCCGGACCGCTGGCGGACGCAAAATGCCGGGCAAACCGGTCGGCGTCTATGGTCGCGGAGGTCACCACCACTTTCAGGTCGGGTCGCTGTGGCAGGATCTGCCGCAGGTAGCCCAGCAGAAAATCGATGTTGAGCGAGCGCTCGTGCGCCTCATCGATGATGAGCGTGTCGTAGGCGTTGAGCAGCGGATCGCCCTGCGTCTCGGCAAGCAGAATGCCGTCTGTCATCAATTTGACCGAGGCATCGCTCGACAGGCGGTCCTGGAAACGCACCTTAAACCCGACCACTTCGCCCAGCGGTGTCTGCAGTTCCTCCGCGATGCGCTTGGCCACGCTGGAGGCCGCGATACGCCGTGGCTGGGTGTGGCCGATCAGCCGGCCCTGCCCCGGGGCCGCGTTGAGTTTGCCCCGCCCCATGGCCAGGGCAATCTTGGGCAACTGAGTGGTCTTGCCTGAGCCGGTTTCGCCGCAGACGATCAGCACCTGGTGGCTGGCCATGGCGGCCCTGATCTCGTCACGCTTGGCCGAAACCGGCAGGGACTGGGGAAAAGTGATGCAGAGGGACGTCAAGGCAGCGCGGTTCAAAGGCCGTGATTATCGGCCGTCCGCCAGTCGTACCTGCGCCGTCACGGCATGGGGACTTGCGATAGCTCGACGACCTGCTCCAGCGCGCTGTCCCAGCAAGCGATGTGACTCGCATAGCTGCTGGCGGTTCGGGCCATCGCCCGGGCCGTGGTAACGGCAGTCGACGGCGGGGCATCGGTCGTTGCCAGCAATACCCCCACGCCCGCATCGGCAACCCATTGCGTTCCGCCCGTTTCAAGCTGTGCCGGCTCGTTGCTGGTACTCAGGGCAACGGGTCGCGACAGGTGAGCTCGCACCTGCCTGGCCAGGTCGTTCATGCGCTGTGCATCGCCACCATCGCGCACCAGCAACAGGAATCCGTCCTCTCCGTAACGTCCCATCTCCACGCCAACGGGCGCGCAGCGCCGCAGCCGGCTGGCGCAGACAAACAGCGCATGGTTGGCCGCCGCGCGGCCGTGCAACTTTTCCAGCGCATAGAGATTGCCGATCGACACGGCAATGACGCCGACTGCACGCGCCTGGCCTTTGTGCTTGAAGAACAGTGCACCGACCATCTGACCGGTTTCCACGTGCGATCGCATCCGGGTCACAGGGTCGTAGCTCGGCCCATGGGCCATGACCTCGCGCAATTCAATCAGGTAGGAATAACGCGTCCAAAGCGTCGTGGCCATAGTGGCGAGACAGGCCATCCCGGCGACGGCGCTGATCGCATGGATCGGCCAGGGCACACCGTTGCGATGCAGTGCAATCCAGCTCAGACCGAATACGGCGATCAGCATGAAGGCGACTCCACAGACCGCAACCCAGGCCAGACGATCGCCGCGGCGGGCCCCGCGCAGGCTCAGAACCAGGGCGACCGCGGCAACGCCACAGGCCATCAGTGAACTCAGGACCAGCGCGGCGGCAGGCTCGAGCCACCAGCCGGCCAGGATGACGCAAAGGCCGACGCCCAGCATCCGCAGGCGAATGCGCAGGGTGGCGCCTGGCTGCCTCATCAGACCCAGCATGGTCATCAGCATCAGCCCCAGCACGGCTGCGCTGAACACCGCAATGTGGGCCAGCAGGCGTGCTTCGATCCCCGCATCGTGCACGGGAAGCCAGCCCAGGTAAGCCACAACGAATGCCGCAAAGGACAGCGCGGACAACGCCGCCGCCAGTGCCACGCCGAACAGCGAACGCGCGAACGCCACCACCGAGCCGGTCAGCATCAGGGCGACAGCGCCAAAGTAGGCGCCCCAGAATCCGACGGCCACTGCTTCCATGGGCGCCAACAATACCCGGCAGCCGTCGGCGTGGCAATCGGGCTTCTGCAATGTTTCCCTTACACTTTGCGCCACTACGCCCCTGCGACCCATGTCCACCGTTTTCAATTTCACCTTCGTTCCGTGGTTTCGCTCGGTCGCGCCGTATATCCATATGCACCGCGGCAAAACCTTTGTCGTGGGCATCGCCGGCGAGGCGATCGCGGCGGGAAAGCTCCAGCACGTCGCCCAGGACCTGGCGCTGATCCAAAGCATGGGCGTCAAGGTCGTGCTGGTGCACGGCTTCCGGCCGCAGGTCAATGAGCAGTTGCGCGCCAAGGGGCACGAGGCGCGCTACTCGCACGGCATGCGTATCACCGACGAGGTGTCGCTGGACTGCGCCCAGGAAGCGGCTGGCCAGTTGCGCTACGAAATCGAGGCCGCCTTCAGCCAGGGTCTGCCCAATACCCCGATGGCCGGCTCCACCGTGCGCGTGATCTCGGGCAACTTCATCACTGCCCGACCGGTCGGTGTGGTCGACGGCGTCGATTTCCAGCACTCAGGGCTGGTGCGCAAGGTGGACGTGGCGGGCATCTCCCGGACCCTGGATTTCGGCGCCATGGTGCTACTGTCTCCGTTCGGCTTTTCACCCACTGGCGAGGCCTTCAATCTCACCATGGAAGAAGTGGCCACCAGCGTCGCCATTGCGCTGCAAGCCGACAAGCTGATCTTCCTGACCGAAATTCCCGGTGTTCGCGTCAAACCGCTCGAGCCCGAAGGCGGAGACAATCCGGTGGACACCGAATTGCCCCTGGCGGCAGCCGAAAAGCTGCTGACCCAGCTGCCCGACGCATCGCAGCCCACCGACACGGCGTTCTACCTTCAGCACTGCGTCACGGCCTGCAAGGGCGGTGTCGAACGCAGCCACATCATCCCTTTTGCTACCGACGGCTCACTGCTGCTGGAGATCTACGTGCACGATGGCATCGGCACCATGGTGATCGACGAGAAGCTCGAAAGCCTGCGTGAAGCGGCAGCCGACGACGTGGGCGGCATTCTGCAGTTGATCGAGCCCTTCGAGCGGGACGGCACCCTCGTCAAGCGTAGCCGTACCGAAATCGAGCGCGACGTCGCCAACTACACGGTGATCGAGCACGATGGCGTCATCTTTGCGTGCGCCGCTCTTTATCCCTACCCTGAGGCCAGGACCGGTGAAATGGCAGCCCTCACCGTGTCGCCGCAGAACCAGAGCCAGGGCGATGGCGAAAAGGTGCTCAAGCGGATCGAGCAGCGCGCCCGGGCGATGGGGCTGGACAGCATCTTCGTGCTGACCACCCGAACCATGCACTGGTTCCTCAAACGCGGTTTTGTCCAGGTCGATCCGGACTGGCTGCCGGAAGCGCGCAAACGCAAGTACAACTGGGACCGAAAGAGCCTGGTATTGCTCAAGAAGCTCGGGTAACCGCGCGCACCAGCACGAGCGCAAAGACGGCCGCGAACAGCATGAACGTCAGAAACGTCCAGTTCGCGATCGAGCCGCCCAGGAACGTCCAGTCAATCTTGGTGCAGTCGCCGCTGCCCTTGAAAATCATCGGGATGGCGCGCTTCAGGGGAAACGTCTCGATCATCCCGTAGAAGTCGCGCCCGCAAGAGGCGAACTCGGGCGGGTACCACTGGATCCAGCTTTGCCGTGCAGCCACGAAGGCGCCAAAGCCGGCCATGACGAACCCAAGCCCGCTGCCGGCCAGAAGCGGTCCGCGACCGCGCAGCAGCGCGGTCGCTGCGGCCAGCACGGCCACCAGGATCACGGCATAGCGCTGCACGATGCACATCGGGCATGGTTCCAGGCCCACCACATGCTGCAGGTAAAGGCTGAAGGCCAGCAGGCCTACGCAGGTGGCCGCCACCAGCGCAAGCACACGGCGCGGTGCCTCGTCAAACCATTTCAAAAGCATTGCTATTCCTGTTCAGCCCATGCATCGGATCAGCCCGCATTCTCCACGAACACGCGGGCTCGGCGTGGCGTCACAACCAGCGTCTCCCCTTCGCGGAACCCCAGATCCCTGAATTGTTGAGCAGGAATCTGCGCCTCGATGATGGAGTCCTTGCCGGCCTGGTCGGAGGGTTGGTTGTCTTCGGCCGGAATAAGTTCCAGCCGGGCGATCGGACCTACGACGATGGCGCGCGAAAGTTGCACAACGATACCGCGCGGCCGGCCCGCTGTGTCCAGCCCTTCGCCGGGCGAATAGCGCTGGACGTCAAGGTCGTGCGGACGCACGTACGCGAATGCCTTCGCGTTCTGCGCATCGGCGTGTTCCGGCGAATCCAGCTGCATGCCTTCGAGGTGCACTTCGCCCTCGTGCGCCCGGCCGTGGAACAGGTTGACGTCTCCCAGGAACCCGTAGACGAACGGGCTAGCCGGGTGTTCCCATACCTCCTGGGGCGAACCCACCTGCTCGACCCGCCCTGCATTCATCAGCACCACCCGGTCGGCCACTTCCAGCGCTTCTTCCTGGTCGTGAGTGACAAAAATGCTGGTGACATCGAGTTCGTCGTGCAGGCGGCGCAGCCACCGCCGTAATTCCTTGCGCACCTTGGCGTCCAGCGCTCCGAACGGCTCGTCCAACAGCAGCACCTTGGGTTCCACCGCCAGAGCGCGGGCCAGGGCGATGCGCTGGCGCTGGCCGCCAGACAGCTGCGATGGAAAGCGATCAGCCAGCCAGTCCAGTTGCACCAGGCCCAGCAGGTCATGGACCTTTTTCCTGATCTGCGCCTCGCTCGGGCGGACGCCGCGCGGCTTCACGCGCAGGCCGAACGCCACGTTCTCGAACACCGTCATGTGCCTGAACAGGGCGTAATGCTGAAACACGAATCCGACCTGCCGTTCGCGCACATGGACGCCGGTGGTGTCTTCGCCCGAAAACAGAATACTGCCGGCATCGGCCGTCTCCAGCCCGGCGATGATCCGCAATAGGGTGGTCTTGCCGCAACCCGATGGGCCGAGCAGCGCAATCAGTTCGCCGGAGTTGATGTCCAGGCTGACGTCACGCAGTGCGTGAAAGTCGCCGAACTTCTTGCTGACGTTGCGGATTTCGATACTCATGGTTTGTCTTTCAGCGCAGAACAGCCGGCACAGAAACAATGGTGGCTGCCGTCAGGGCGGCAACGGGTAGCAGCACCGCACCAGCCGCCTGCGGCCTCTCGGGAGCAATCTGGGCGGCTGCATTCATCTCGCGTTCATGGCGCCACTGCACCACCGACTTGATGATCAGGGTGACCAGGGCCAGCAGCGCGAGCAAAGACGCCACTGCGAACGCGGCGACCGACTGGTATTCGTTGTAGAGGATCTCCACGTGAAGGGGCATGGTGTTGGTCTGGCCGCGGATGTGACCGGAGACCACCGACACTGCGCCGAATTCGCCCATGGCGCGCGCATTGCAGAGAATCACGCCATAGATCAGGCCCCACTTGATGTTGGGGAGGGTCACGTACCAGAACGTCTGCCAGCCGGTCGCGCCCAGCACGATGGCAGCTTGCTCCTCCTCGTTTCCCTGGGCCTGCATCAGGGGGATCAGTTCGCGCGCGATGAACGGGAACGTGACAAAGATCGTGGCCAGTACGATGCCGGGAACGGCAAAGATGATCTTCACGTCGTGCTCGGCCAGCCAGGGGCCGAACCAGCCCTGGGCGCCAAACATCAGGACGTAGATCAAGCCGGCCACCACCGGGGAAACCGAGAACGGCAGGTCCACCAGCGTCGTGAGGAATGCCTTGCCGCGGAACTCGTACTTAGCAATGCACCACGCGGCTGCAATGCCGAACACCAGGTTCAGGGGCACGGCGATGGCGGCCGTCAGAAGGGTCAGGCGAATGGCCGACCAGGCGTCCGGTTCCTGCAACGCCGTGAAATAGGCGCCCACGCCCTTGCGCAGCGCCTCGGCGAAGACGGCCGCCAGGGGTAGCACCAGGAACAGCAACAGGAAAGCCAGTGCCACGCCAGTCAGCGTCCAGCGAACCCACCGAGCCTCGGTGGTCGTAACCCGCTTGACAGTCAGGTTGCTCATGCGCCGGGCCCGCTGCGCTTGCGCTGCCAGGCCTGCAGGGCGTTGATGACCAGCAGCAGGAGAAACGACATGACGAGCATCACGACCGCGACCGCCGTGGCGCCTGCATAGTCATACTGTTCAAGCTTGCCGATGATGATCAGGGGCGTGATTTCCGACACCATGGGCATGTTGCCGGCAATGAAGATCACCGAGCCGTATTCGCCGATCGCGCGGGCCAAGGCCATGGCGAAACCCGTCAGCAGGGCCGGCGAAATGGCAGGCAGGATGACCCGGGTGAAGGTCTGCCAGCGCGTCGCGCCAAGGCACATCGCCGCCTCCTCCAGCTCCTTTTCCGTGTCTTCCAGCACCGGCTGCACCGTGCGGACCACGAACGGCAGGCCAATGAAGATCAGGGCGATCACCACGCCATTGGGATTGAAGGCCAACTTGATGCCCAATGGCTCGAGGTATTGCCCGATCCAGCCGTTGCCGGCCAGCAGGGCGGTCAGCGAGATGCCCGCTACAGCGGTGGGCAGCGCGAACGGCAGATCCACCAGCGCGTCGACCAGGCCTTTGCCAACGAACTCGTAGCGAACCAGCACCCAGGCCACCAGCAGGCCGAAGACGACGTTGATCAGGGCAGCAATGAACGAGGCGCCGAAAGTCAGCCGATAGGAAGCCATGACGCGCGGCGAACTGATCGCGGCCCAGAACTGGTCCAGGCTCAGCGTGAACGTCTTGAAGACCAGCGCTGACAACGGGATCAGGACGATCAGGCTCAGGTACAGCACAGTGTAGCCCAGTGTCAGGTTGAAGCCGGGCAGCACTTTTTTGCTGCCGCCGCGCGAGGGGGCCGCCAGCGCCGGCAGCGGCGCGCTGATACTCACAACCGACATTCACTTCACCATGTAGATCTTGTCGAACTGTCCGCCGTCGTTGAAGTGCACTTTCTGCGCTTCGCCCAGCGACCCGAACAGTTCCTGCACTGTGAACAGCTTGATCGGCTGGAAGGTCGCGGCGTATTTCCTCAAGACCACGGGCGATCGGGGCCGGATCGCGTGTTTTGCCGCGATTTCCTGGCCTTCTTCGGAATACAGGTATTGCAGATAGGCGCGGGCAAGTTCGGCTGTGCCCTTCTTGGCGACGGTGCGTTCCACGACGGCGACCGGGTTCTCGGCCATGATGCTGATGGACGGGTAGACCACGTCCACTTTATCGGCGCCGAACTCCTTGTTAACCGATTCGACCTCCGATTCGAAGGTGATCAGCACGTCGCCCGTATTGCGTTGCAGGAAGGCGGTGGTTGCATCCCGTCCGCCGCGTGCCAGCACCGGCACATTCTTGTAGATCTTCGACAGGAACTCCTGCGCCTGGGCATCTGTCCCGCCCTTCTTCTTGACGTAACCCCAGGCCGCGAGATAGGCGTAGCGGCCGTTGCCGCCGGTCTTGGGGTTGACCACGACGACTTGCACGCCGGGCCGAACCAGGTCATCCCAGTCCTTGATCGCCTTGGGGTTGCCGTTACGCACCAGGAACAGCATGGTCGACGTGGTGGGTGCCGCGTTGTCCGGGAAGCGCTTGGCCCAGTCCTTGGCCACCACGCCCTTCTCGGCCAGGAATTCGATGTCGGTGGTGGTGTTCATGGTCACCACATCGGCGTCCAGGCCATCGGCCACGGCGCGCGCCTGCGCACTCGATCCACCGTGCGCCTGGTCGATCTTTACGTCCTTGCCTGTGGTTTTCTTGTAATTGGCGACGAAGGCAGCGTTGTAATCCTTGTAGAACTCGCGCGCCACGTCATACGAGCTATTGAGCAGTGTCTGCTGCGCCGGCGCCAAACCGCTGGCGGCCAGCATCAGGACGGCCACCAAGGCCTTCAAGCTAACCATTTCTTGCCTTTTGAATGCGAAAGGCAGAATTGTCGGAATCGACCTATAAAACTCAAACGAATATATCGTTGTTTATTAAGATGCCTATGTGCATAAGCCTGTTCACAGCATGGGCCGTAGCTCCCGAGCGGCCTCCTGCATCAGGGGCAACAACCCGGTTTCCATGGCCCGCGCCTCCAGCCGTTGCGGGGCGGCCACCACATTGAGTGCCGCGACGGTCCGCCCGTCCATGTTGCGTAGCGGCACCGCCAGGGCGTGCACACCTAGCTCGTGTTCCTGGCTGGCGATGCAAAAGTCCTGAGTCCGCACCTGCGCGATGATGTCGCGAAACTTCTTCGGCTCAACCGTGGTGTAGGCCGTCAGGCGAGGCAACTCCCTCCCCTTCATCCAGGCGTTGAACTCGCTCCTGCTCCTGGCGGCGAGCAAGACTCTGCCGGTGGATGTGGCGTGGGCGGGCAACCGGGCGCCCAGATGCAGACCATAGGCGAGAACGCGCGCTGAGCCGCTGCGCGCGACGATCACTACATGGTCCCCATCCAGTACCACAGCTGAAAACGACTCCGAGGTTTGCGCTGCCAGCCGATTCAGCGTGGGCTGGAGCATGCGCGGAAGACGGGCCGACGCCAGGTAGCTGCCGGAAAAGCGCAGCACCTTGGGCGCCAGCCAGAAATAGCCGCCGTCTGTCTCCAGGTAACCCAGGTGGGTCAGCGTGAGAAGGTGCCGCCGCGCGGCCGCACGGGTCAAGCCGGCCCGCTGCGCTGCCAGTGTGGCGTTCAGGCGCTGCCGCTCGGTGTCGAAGCTTTCGAGCACGGCGAGCCCCTTGGCCATGCCTTCGATGAAATCAGCCTTGTTGATCGCCATGGAGATCGCACCCCGCTGCGCGATCATCGCGCAATGACGGCAATCATCGCACAACGCTCGACCGCTGGCACCCCGAAGTACCTGGAAGGGCCCTAAGCTGAAGCGATCATCAGGAGACACCCCCATGCGCACCCAGGTTGCCATCATCGGCGCCGGCCCTTCAGGCTTACTGCTCGGCCATTTGCTGTTCAAGGCCGGCATCGACAACATCATCGTTGAGCGGCACAGCGCCGACTACGTGCTCAGCCGCATCCGGGCCGGGGTACTGGAAAAGGTGGCGTGCGACCTGCTGGATGAATGCGGCGTGGGCGCGCGAATGCACGCGGAGGGTCTCGTGCACGATGGCATTGAACTCTTGTTCAAGGGCTCGCGCCACCGCATCGACATGCATGGCCTGACCGGCGGCAAGAGCGTGACCGTTTACGGCCAGACCGAAGTCACCCACGACCTGATGGATGCACGCAAGGCGCAGGACCTGCCCACGATCTACGAGGTCGCAGACACCGTGAGCCTGCATGAGTTTGACGGTCAGAAGCCCAAGGTGCGCTATCAGAAGGACGGCCAGACCCACGAGATCGAGTGCGACTTCATTGCCGGTTGCGACGGCTATCACGGCATCAGCCGCGCAAGCGTGCCGGCCGCCGCGCTGAGGACCTACGAAAAGGTCTATCCGTTCGGCTGGCTGGGAATCCTGGCCGATGTGCCGCCTGTTTCACCTGAATTGATCTACGCCAATACCGGGCGTGGATTTGCGCTGTGCTCGATGCGCAGCAAGACGCGTAGCCGCTACTACGTGCAGGTGGGCTCCGACGAGAAAGTCGAAAACTGGTCCGACGACGCCTTCTGGGGCGAGTTGCGGCTGCGCCTGGACCCGCAGACGCGCGACCGCCTTGTGACCGGGCCGTCGATCGAAAAGAGCATTGCCCCGCTGCGCAGTTTTGTGGCGGAGCCGATGCGCTTCGGGCGGCTGTTCCTGGCCGGCGATGCCGCCCACATCGTGCCGCCCACCGGGGCGCGCGGCCTGAACAGCGCCGCTTCCGACATCTACTACCTGTACCACGCGCTGGTCGATCACTACAAGAAGCGCGACGACGCCGGTCTCGACGGCTATTCGCAAAAGGCACTCGCCCGGGTCTGGAAAGGGCAGCGATTTTCGTGGTGGATGACGACGCTTCTGCATCGCTTCCCCGAGAGCAGCGCATTCGACCGCAGGCTGCAGGAGACGGACCTGGCCTATCTATTTTCGTCGCAGAAGGCACTGGCGTCGCTGGCCGAAAACTACGTGGGCTTGCCGTTCTAGCGTGCAACGCAGAGGCAACTTCAGGAGACCGCAAATGAGTTCCGATCGCCGTGTCAACGTCCAGACCTTCCTCAATGAGCACCGGTTTTCCGTCTTTCAATGGACGGTCTTCGCGCTGTGCTTCTTCATCGTCCTCCTCGACGGCTTCGACACCGCGGCGATCGGCTACATCGCGCCTTCGCTGATCAAGGAATGGGCCGTCACCCGGTCGACGCTGGCGCCGCTGCTGAGCGCGGCGTTGTTCGGCCTGGCGGCCGGTGCGCTGTCCGCCGGGCCGCTCGCGGACCGCTTCGGGCGCAAGCTCGTGCTCATCGCCTCGGTGCTGGTGTTCGGCATCGCATGCCTGGGCTCGGCCTTCTCGGTAGACTTGAATCAGCTCACGATCCTGCGATTCGTGACCGGACTGGGACTGGGCGCGGCGATGCCGAACGCAGTCACGCTGATGAGCGAATATTGCCCTGATCGCCGGCGCGCCACATTGACCAATGCAATGTTCTGCGGCTTCCCGCTGGGGGCCGCCTTCGGTGGCTTCCTGGCAGCATGGATGATCCCGCTCTGGGGCTGGCGCAGTGTGCTGCTCCTGGGCGGTACGGTGCCGCTGGTGCTCCTGGTACTGCTGGTCGTGTTCCTGCCGGAATCGGTGCGCTACATGGTCGCCAACTCCCAGCCGGTCGAGCGCATCCGGGCCGTCCTTGCACGCATCTCGGCCTCGGCTGCCCAGGCATCGGCCTACGTCATGACGGAAACCGCGAAAGCCACGGGTGCGAAGAGCGGTGCCGGCGTGGTTTTGTCACCCATCTATCGCGTCGGCTCGGCCATGCTGTGGCTGGCTTACTTCATGGGCCTGGTGATCTTCTACGCGCTGATCAACTGGATGCCGATCCTGTTCAAGGACGCCGGCCTGGACGCCAAGAGCGCCACCCTGATCTCGGCACTGTTCCCGCTGGGTGGCGTGGGCGCCATCTTCTTCGGCTGGTTGATGGATCGCTTCAACGCGAATCGCATCATCGCCGCCGGCTATGCGGCGACAGCGGTCGCTGTCTATGCCATCGGCCAGAGCGCCGGCAACCTCGGCATGCTGGTGGTCGTGGTCTTCGTGGCGGGTACCTTGATGAACACCGCACAGTCGTCCATGCCGGCGCTGGCGGCGGGCTTTTACCCGACGCAAGGGCGCGCGACCGGGGTCGCCTGGATGCTCGGGATCGGACGTTTCGGTGGAATCGCCGGCTCGTTTCTGGTGGCCGAACTCGCGCGCCGGCAACTCGATCTGGCCAGCATCTTCACGATCGTCGCCATTCCCGGATTAATCGCGGCGGCCGCCCTGCTAGTCAAGCAATTCGCGCATGCCGAGACTACTTCCGAGCGTGCGATTGTCGCGATCGAGGCGCATGGTCATTGAGGGTCACGTTGGACTCCACCGCGGCTCGCTACGCCGCCCGCGGCCTGGGCATCGATGGGCGACGCATCAAGTGGCTCGTCTACGTGGCCTCTGGGGCTGGCTGCGCGATGGCCGGCGCGCTGATCTTCATCACCAAGCGAAGCTCTATCCCGGTGCGCTTGTCATGTTTACAGCGGTTGCGTGTGTGGCCTTGTAT
>JANYAN010000122.1 GCA_025361305.1 Burkholderiales bacterium | reverse complement strand
CCCTGCTGGACCGGCTGGCCGTCTACATGGAAAAGACCGAGGCGATCAAATCCAAGATCAAGTCGGCCCTGATGTACCCGATTGCCGTGGTGGTCGTCGCCTTCGTCGTGGTGTCGGTCATCATGATCTTCGTGATTCCGGCCTTCAAGGACGTGTTCAGTTCCTTCGGCGCCGACCTGCCCGCGCCGACGCTGTTCGTCATCGCCCTGAGCGAGATCTTCGTCAAGTGGTGGTGGCTGATCTTCGGCGGACTGGGTGGCGGCTTCTATTTCTTCATGCAGGCCTGGAAGCGCAGCGAGAAGGTCCAGATGTTCATGGATCGGCTGATGCTGAAGGTTCCGGTTTTCGGCGACCTGATCTTCAAGTCGGTGATCGCACGCTGGACGCGCACGCTGTCCACCATGTTCGCCGCAGGCGTTCCGCTGGTCGAAGCGCTTGATTCGGTCGGTGGCGCTTCCGGCAATTCGATCTATGTCCGGGCAACGGAAAAAATCCAGGCCGAAGTGTCCACGGGAACCAGCCTGACGGCGGCCATGACCAACACCAACGTGTTCCCGACCATGGTGCTGCAGATGTGCGCCATCGGCGAGGAGTCGGGCTCGATCGACCACATGCTGGGCAAGGCGGCCGACTTCTATGAAGCCGAGGTGGACGACATGGTGGCGGGCCTGTCCAGCCTGATGGAGCCCATCATCATCGTGTTCCTGGGCACCATCATCGGCGGCATCGTGGTTTCGATGTACCTCCCCATCTTCAAGCTCGGTCAGGTCGTTTGATGATCGTTTCGGCAGGATTCGACGCGGCTATTGGCGGCGCCTTCGGGCTACTCGTGGGCAGCTTTCTCAATGTCGTCATCTACCGGTTACCCAAGATCCTTGAGCGTCAATGGGCCGACGAGTGCGCTGGCCTGGCCGGCAAGGAGCCCGAAGAGCAGCCGGAGTTCAACCTGACGCGGCCTCGGTCGCGCTGTCGCCAGTGCAGCCACATGATCCGCTGGTACGAGAACATCCCTGTTCTGAGCTACCTGGCCCTGCGCGGCAAGTGCTCGGCTTGCGGTACGCCGATCGGGCTGAGATATCCCCTGGTCGAACTCACGACGGCCGGCCTGTTTGGCATGTCCGTATGGCAATGGGGCGTGACGCCTGCAGGCGCGGCCTGGTGCGGCTTTTGCGCGGCCATCGTGGCGCTGGCCTTGATCGACTGGGACACGACCCTGCTGCCCGACGACATCACGCTGCCGCTGGTGTGGGCCGGCCTGATCGTCGCCGCGCTGCACTGGACCGACGTCACGCTGGCGCAGGCCGTGTGGGGCGCCGTCGTGGGATACCTGTCGCTGTGGATCGTGTACAAAGCCTTCAAGCTGGTAACCGGCAAGGAAGGCATGGGCTATGGCGACTTCAAGCTGTTCGCCGCGCTGGGTGCCTGGTTTGGCTGGCAGGCGCTGGTTCCCATCATCTTGATGGCGTCCGTCATCGGCGCCGTCATCGGGATCGCGATGAAGTTCTCCAGCGGGCTGCGTGAAGGCGGGTACGTTCCCTTCGGACCCTTCCTGGCAGGCGCCGGGCTGACGGCCATGATCTTCGGTCCGCAGTCGATCCTGCGTGTTGTCGGTTTGTGAGGACGGGCAGACCTGCAACGGCTTGACATGACGGCGACGCGAGTGGGCCTGACGGGCGGCATCGGCAGCGGCAAGAGCACCGTGCTGCAGATGCTGGCCGAACTGGGTGCGGCGGTGGTCGACGCCGATGCCATCTCACGAGAAGTGACAGGCATTGGTGGCGCCGCGTTGTCGGCCCTCGCACGGCACTTTGGCGCCGGCTTCATTACGGCTGAGGGACAACTGGACCGTTCGCGGATGCGTGAGCACGCCTATGCGGACCCCCTGGCGCGCCGCCGCCTCGAAGAAATCATCCACCCGCTGGTCGGCCAGGAGAGCGCGCGCCAGGTTCGGGCGGCACTTGAATCAGGCCGGCACTGCATCGTTTTCGACATCCCCCTCCTGGTTGAATCGGGTCGCTGGCGCCAGCAGGTTGATCGTGTGCTGGTTGTCGACTGTTCACCCTCGACGCAGGTGGCCCGCGTGGTTGCGCGCAGCGGGCTCCAGGCGCATGAAGTGCAGGCCATCATGGCGGCCCAATCACCCCGCAGGCTGCGGCTCGCCGCAGCCGATATCGTGATCTGCAACGAAGGGTTGCAACTGGCGCAATTGCGTGCCGAAGTGGCTCTGGCTGCACGTAGCTTCGGGCTATGATGGCGCCCAGCGTGATCCTCTACGAATACCCTTTCAACGAACGCATCCGCACGTACCTGCGTCTGGAGCACCTGTTCCGCCGATTGGGAGAAATGGTTGCCCGCGATCACCCGATCGACCACCACTACGCCCTGGCCACGATTTTCGAAGTCATGGACGTGGCCGCCCGTGCCGACCTCAAATCGGACGTGATGAAGGATCTGGACAAGCAGAAGCTGGTCCTGAACAGCTATCGCGGCAACCCCCACATCGCCGAGAGCGTGCTCGACGAAGTCGTGAGCCGGCTCGACGCCTGTTTTGGCGCGCTCAACAGCCTGCCCGGCAAAGCCGGCCAGTCGCTGACCGAGAACGACTGGCTGATGAGTATCCGCAGCCGCGTGGGCATCCCTGGCGGTACCTGCGAGTTCGACCTGCCGGCCTAC
>JANYAN010000083.1 GCA_025361305.1 Burkholderiales bacterium | reverse complement strand
ATTGAGAAGGTCCAGGATCTGGGCCTGGATGGTCACGTCCAGCGCCGTGGTCGGTTCGTCGGCGATCAGCAGCTGGGGATTGCACGACAGCGCCATCGCGATCATCACGCGCTGGCGCATGCCACCGGAGAACTGGTGTGGATAGTCATTGATGCGCCGCTCCGGCGTTGGAATGTTGACCAGCCGCAGCATTTCGGTGGCACGCTCCATCGCCTGCTTGCGGTTCAGGCCTTCGTGCAGCCGCAGCGTTTCGGCTATCTGGGCGCCCACGGTGTAGACCGGGTTGAGCGAGGTCATCGGTTCCTGAAACACGATGGCGATTTCCTTGGCGCGGATGCTGCGCATCTGGTCGGAGGTCAGCGGCACCAGGTCGCGGCCCTTCCACAGCACCTGGCCGGCGACGATCTTGCCCGGCGGCATGGCGATCAGCTTGAGCACGGTCATCGCCGTCACGGTCTTGCCGCAGCCTGACTCGCCCACCACGCACACCGTCTCGCCGCGGTCTACCGTCAGGTCCACGCCATCCACCGCGTGCACCCATCCATCGTCGGTCTTGAAATGGGTCTTGAGCCCCTTGATCTCCAATAACGCCATTACATGACCTTGCGCGGATCCAGCGCGTCGCGCAGCCCGTCGCCGATGAAGTTGATCGTCAGCACCGCCAGGGAGATGGCCACGCCGGGAAAGATGGCCCAGTAGGACGCGATATCCAGGTATTCCTTGCTGTCGTACAGGATGCGGCCCCAGGTGGGAATGTCGGGCGGAAAACCCAGGCCGAGGAACGACAGCGTGGATTCCGCGATGATGGCGGCGGCTACATCGATGGTGCCCGCCACGATGACCGGGCCCAGGGCGTTGGGCAGGATGTGGCGCACTACCTGCCGTGTAGTAGTGGCGCCCAGCGCGCGCGCGGCTTCCACGAATTCCTTCTCGCGCAGCGAGAAGAACTGGGCCCGCACCAGCCGGGCCACCGGCATCCACCGGAAGCCGCCGATCACAAAGACGATCATCAGGAACACGCCCACTTCGGGGCCGAACACCATCTTCAGCCGGTCGCGAAACAGGTAAATCAGCAGCAGCAACAGCGGCAGCTGCGGCAGCGAGAGGAACAGGTCTGTCACCCACATCAGTGCCGTGTCGATGCTGCCACGCGAGATGCCGGCGATGGCCCCGATGGTCACGCCCACCAGGATCGCCATCGACATGGCCGCCAGCCCGACGGCCAGCGAGATGCGGCCGCCATAGAGCATGCGAGCCAGGATGTCCTGGCCCAGGTCGTCGGTGCCGAAGGGGTGGTTCAGCGACGGGCCCTTCAGCCTGGCACTGAAGTCGATGTCGTTGATGGCCAACCTCCAGACCAGCGGGCCCAGCACCACCAGCAGCACCATCAATGCCAGAACGACCAGGCTGGCCACCGCCATCTTGTGGCGACGGAAGCGCCGCCATGCCTCGTGCGCCGGCGAGACATGGGGCTTGCGCAGCGTGGCCTCAACGGTAGGAGATACGAGGGTCGAGCCAGCCATAGATCAGGTCTGCGAGCAGGTTGAAAATGAGCACGAGGCACGCGAAAACAAAGGTCACCGCCATGATCACCGGCGTGTCGTTGCGCAGGATGGCGTCGATCAGCAGCGAGCCGATGCCGGGAATGCGGAAGATCTGCTCGGTGACGATCGCGCCGCCGAAGATGGCCGGCAGCTGCAGCGCCACCAGCGTCACCACGGGGATCAGGGCGTTGCGCACCACGTGCTTCATGACGATCACCCGCTCGCTCAGCCCCTTGCTGCGGGCCGTGGTGACATGGTCCAGGCGGATCACGTCCAGCATGGCCGAACGCACATAGCGCGTCCAGCTGGCGCCCTGGAACAGGCCCAGCACCATCACCGGCATGATCGCCTGCTGGATATGCGCCCACCACCAGTGCCACCCGGTGGCCGCTATGTCGGCCCGGTAGACGAAGGGCAGCCAGTCGAGCTTGATCGAGAACAGCAGGATCAGCAGCAGGCCGGTGAAGAAGGTCGGCAGCGAAAAGCCGATGAAGGCCAGGGTGCTGGCAATACGGTCGAACCACGAATAGGGGCGCATGGCAGAAATGATGCCCACGGGCAGCGCCACCGCCAGCGCCAGCACCTGCGACGCGCCGATCACGGCCAGCGTGACCGGCACGCGGCCCAGGATCAGCTTGTCGACGTCGACCCGGCTGATGAACGAGAAGCCCCAATCACCATGCAGCATGGCCCACAGCCAGCGGAAGTACCGCTGCCAGACCGGGTCATCCAGCCCGAAGGCCTTGCGCAAGGCCATCTTCACTTCGGCCGGCACGTTGGGGTTGTTGGCCAGTTCCTCGAACGGGTCGCCCGGCGCCAGCGCAAGGACGGTAAACAGCACCACGCTGATGCCCAGCAGGCTGGGCAGGACAATCAGCAGGCGCCGCAGGAGGTAGGAGCCCACGGCTGATCAGTCGGTCAGCTGGAAAAGGTCACGCTTCCCGGTACCAGTTGTGCAGCAACGAAAAGTCGAGGTCCCAGCCCGACAGCGAAGTGACCAGCTTGAGGCTGGCACCACGCACGCGCGGCCGGCTGATCAGCGGAACGACGATGTTGTCCTTGATCACCATGTCGTTCAAACTGATGAACAGCGCTGCCCGCTTCACCGGGTCGAGCTCGGCTTCACCGGCATGGAAGTTCTTGTCGTAGTCGGGGCTGACCCAGCGGCAGATGTTGCGCCCTTGCCACTTGTTCGCCTTGGACGTGACCTCCCAGCTGGTGTACTGGTCCATGAAGCGCTCGGCATCGGGCTGCGTCATGGTGGTGGTGTACATCTGCATGTCGCACCAGAACTTGCCGTAGGTATCCGGGTTGGCCACATCGGACGAGAAGAAGACCGACGCCGTGACCGACTTGAGCTCAAGATCGATGCCGGCCTTCTGGCAGGCCTGCTTGATGACAGCCTGCTCTTTCTGGCGTATGCCATTGACCGAGGTCTGGAAGACGAATTTCATCTTCTTGCCAGCTTTCTCGCGGATGCCGTCTGCGCCCTTCTTCCAGCCGGCGCCATCGAGGAGTGCGCTGGCCTTGTCGACGTTGAACTCCCATTTGGTGTTGGGCGAGCGGAAACGCTGCGGGTTGTTCATGAAATTCGAGGTCGCGATGCCGGTGCGGCCGTAGATGAATTTCTGGATTGCGCCCCGGTCGCAAATCAGTGCCATGGCCTGGCGCACGGCCGGATCGGTGAAGGCGAAGTGCTTGGTCTTGGTGTTGGCTCTTTCGCCTTCGACCTCGGTCCACGGGTCGGTGATGTTGAGCTGGATGAACTCGATGTCACCCCCAGGAACAATGTGCACGCGCCCCTTGCCGCCGTCTTCCATGCGCAGCAGCACTTCGTCTTCCACCTGCAGGTTCCAGGCGTAGTCGTATTCACCCGTCTGCAGCACCGCCCGTGCGGCCGACGTGGCGTCGCCCCCGCCCTTCATTTCGATCGTGTCGAAATAAGGCCGGTTGGGCATGTGGTAGTTGTTGTTGATCTCGCCGCGCACCATGTCGCCCGGCTTGAAATCGACGAACTTGTACGGCCCCGTGCCCACCGGCTTGAGGTTGTTGGGCGCGTCGCGCGATTTCGCGCCGGCGTAGGGTCCGAACAAGTGCTTGGGAATGATCATGCCCTCGGCCGCGACGAACGACGTGGCCCAGAACGGCGTCGCCTTGGCGAACGTTACGCGGACGGTGTGCGAATCGACCTTGGTGACAACGACATCCTTGTACACGCCAGACGTCACGGCCGCGGTGGCCGGGTCCTTGGCATATTCCCAGGTGAAGACGCAATCGTCGGCGGTGAAGGGCTGGCCGTCGTGCCAGGTCACGCCGCGCTTGAGCTTCCAGGTGACCGACTTGCCGTCGGCCGACAGCCCGCCGTTCTCGCGCGTCGGTATTTCCGCGGCCAGGACAGGCACCAGGTTGCCATCGTTGTCCCAGACGGCCAGCGATTCGTAGAAGATGCGCGAACCTTCCTGGTCCTTGGTGCCGTTGGCGAAGTGCGGTTGCAGCAGGGTTGCACCCTGCCACCACAGCACCTTGAGCGCCCCGCCGCCGCCGCGCTTGGTCGGCTTGTAGACCGGCGCTGCCTGCGCCTGCGCAATGCCCGAATGCATCAGCATCATCGAGGCCATCGGCGCCGTGATGCCCAGCGACACCATTTGCTGGATGAAGCTTCGCCGCGGCAGCTTGCCGTCGCGAACAGTCTCGATCAAGTCACGCAGTTCAGTTTCTTGCACGGCGACGCTCCTTACGTAGTGGTAACCCGGATCGGTAACGAACGGATACTACACGCGCCGTTGGGCCGGGTCACTGGCATTTGCACTGATGCCCGGCCGCTGAAGGGGGCCCTGCGCCTAGCTGTCCCAGCCACCCCCGTCGCCGCCGATAGCGTTGCCGTCGTCCCATGAGCCGCCGTCATTCACGCCGAAATCCTGGCCACCCATGTTTTCGTTGCCGGGCAGGGGCGTGTATGCATTGTTGCCCTGGTTGTCGAACGGGTGTGCCGTGTGTTCGTCGCCGCCCATCAGGCTCTTGCCGATGGCCTGCGCCGCCA
>JANYAN010000046.1 GCA_025361305.1 Burkholderiales bacterium | reverse complement strand
GTCAGCCATGACGTGGCATGGTATTACTTGTTTGGTTCCGGCTCGTCCGGCTTAGGAAAACCGGGGCGATTACCCTTCCGAATGATGAGGAACAGTCAAGACTGAGATTCGCTCACAGGCTGCGGTAGCCGCTTGATGCTGTCAGAGTTCGGACGCTCGCCATCAACCCGCCACCAGCTTGGCAACAGGCACAGAATTTCCGGCCGGGCGAACCGGTCGTGACCCACCGTACCCGCCCCATTCGCATCGCGCTGCCGCCTCTGTCCGACCAGGCCGCGCTCGATCTCCTGGAGTTCCTGCACAACACCGTGGAGTGCTTCGAGTCCCGCTACTTCGATCAGATTCAACGCTATTACTTCGAGCGCTCCGAACACCAAATGTCCCAGCCCGACCCCCCGCCATGGGATGACGACGTCCCGTTCTGACAAGCGGCATCACAAATCGAACGGCACCAGTCGCGATCGCTCCGTCCCACCGCCACCCGCATCGCCCAAGGACGATCGCCAAACGTGAACATCAGGCCATCAAATCAGGTGACCACACTCATCGAGCGCGACCCAGTGGCAATCATGCCGGCGCACCGGCACCATCCACAACGTGCACCAGCGTCGAATCGGCGGTCGACAGCGGCTGGATGAATCGCTGCGGTTGGCGGACTTTGATGCTGCCACAGAACTGCCAGTGGCAAAACGACATCGGCCGCAACAGTGAAAAGACAGCTGGAAAAGTCCGTCATCGCACTTCACCATCGGCATCCATATTCGTGTGCGAGTATGATTAAATCCTACCCATTCGACAAGGAGGCACCCATGCGCACAACCCAGCAACTCAGTATCACGCTGCCAACAGAGATGGCCTGCTTGGTGAAGGCCAAGGTAGCTTCCGGCGATTACGCCACTGAAAGCGAAGTAATCCGTGATGGCCTGCGTGTCCTAATGGCGCGTGATCGGGCTATGGAGCAATGGCTGCAGACACAGGTAGGCCCTGCCCACGATGCGCTGAAGGCCGATCCGTCAAGAGCGATTCCCATTGCCCAGGTACGCAAGCGCCTTGCAGCGACTCATCGCGCAGCCACTTCCAAAGCTTGATGCCGACTTCGGTCTTTCCTGTCGTCTTCACGCCGGAGGCGCGAGATCAACTGGAAGCGTTGTACCGCTACATTGCGGCGGCTGCATCGCCGTTGGTTGCCCAGCGCTACACCGATGCCATCGTCAACTACTGCGAAACCTTGAAGACCTTTCCCCTCAGAGGCACTCGCAGGCACGACATCCGGCCCGGACTACGAATCGCGAATTACAAGGGTCGGGCCGTCATCGCCTTCGATGTGAGTGACACGCTCGTATCCATCATTGGTGTTTTTTATGGCGGCCAGGACTACGAGACCGAACTGAATCCACCCGATGCCGATGCCGACCCTGATAGCGGCACCACCCAATAGGCGCGCGGGTCAGCGCGCTTGAGGTCATTTCCAAAAGGAGCACACCGTGGCAGAAATACTTGGACTCGGCCTTTCGCACTACCCGCCGCTGGCCACGCCGGACGATTAGATGGCCAACATTCTGAAGATCACCCTGCGCGACCCCGGCATTCCGCAGCAGCACAAGGACCCGGCCAACTGGCCTGCCGATATGCGTGCCGAATGGGGCGACGACGAGGGACTGACCGGGGCCCGCGCACACCGCAACGCCATGGCCACGCAGTTTCGCCGTGTACGCCGGCAGCTGGACGATTTCAAACCTGACGTAGTGGTGATGTGGGGCGACGATCAATACGAGAACTTCAAGGAAGACATCATTCCGCCCTTCACTGTCTGTGCCTATGACGACATGGACTTGTACCCCTGGCGGCATGCCCAAGCCTCGTCGATGACCGACGGTGGCCGACCGAACTTCTGGGGCGAAGGCCCGGACAAGCACTACCGGCTGCGCGGACGGCGCGACATCGGCAAGTATCTGACCACCGGGCTGATTGAATCTGGCTTCGACGTGTCCTACGCCTACAAGCCATTGCACCACTCCAGCGTGGCGCATGCCTTCACCAATGCCATCCTGTACCTGGACTACGACCGCCAGGGCTGGGACTACCCAACCATCGTGTTCCCGATCAACTGTTATGGCCGCAAGGTGGTGTCGGCGCGGGGCTTCCTGACCAACATGGACGACAAGCTGGACTTCGACCCGCCCTCACCGTCGCCTGCGCGCTGCATCGATCTGGGCGCCGCCGCGGCACGGGTGCTGCGCGCGTCACCCTGGCGCGTGGCTGTCATCGCCTCGTCGAGCTGGTCGCACGCCTTCCTGTGCGACCGCACCTGGCGCCTGCGCCCCGACACGCCCAACGACCGCAAGCTGTACCAGGCCCTAGTCGATGGCAACGACGCGCTGTGGCGCCAGCAGACGACCCGGGACATCGAGGATGCCGGCCAGCAGGAGGTCCTCAACTGGTACCCATTGTTGGGAGCCATGAAGGAACTCGGAGCCACGCTTGACTGGAGCACGTTCGTGCCCACTCAGGTCTTCAACTCGAACAAGGTCTTTGCGGCCTACCGCCCGGCCTGAAGGCAGCGAAGTCGTCTCCTCGAGGCATCCGCATCCTGTCCATCCCATCCGGCCATGAACACCCCAGTTGCCCTGCCGGCATCGCCAGAAATCGCGATATCCTGCGCCATACCAGGCGCCACCATCAACTACCACGACCTGGGCCAGGGTCAACCCCTGCTGCCGATCCATGGCTCCGGCCCCGGCGTCAGCGCGTGGGCCAACTGGCGAGGCGTGATGCCGGACCTGTCAAAGCACTTTCGCGTCATTGCACCGGACATGCTCGGCTTCGGCCATACCCGCAGCAACAGCCCGCCCAGGTTCGACGTCGAGCGCTGGGTGGACGCTCTGGCACAGAACGAAGAGCAACTGCGCGCATTGAAACACCCTACCTTGATCATGCATGGGCGCGAGGACCAGGTCATCCCACTGTCGATTTCGCTGCGCCTGATGGCCATCCTGCCCAATGCGACACTGCTGGTTTTTGGCAACTGCGGCCACTGGACACAGATCGAGAAGCGTGAAGCCTTCATCGCCGCGGTGCGCGACTTCATGGATCGTTGACGGGCAGCGCCTTCAGGCGCGTTGCAGCGTCACCGAGCTGTCGCCCTTTTGCACATGGACATGGCGCACATGCCGCGACCGCCCGAGTTGGGCGATCAGCCGCTCCAGGCCGCCATCGGAACCCAGGCCTGGTGCATCGGCCGAGCGCATGATGCCGACGTCCTCCTTGCTGGTAAAGAAGTACAGCAATAGCTCGTCATCGGAAACGCCGGTGGCCCCCAGCGAACGGCGCAGCTCCTGCAGTGAGGGCTGCGGTGGTTGCCATCGCGCCAGCGCCCTCGCGCGTGGTCGGTCCAGCACCTTGTCACGGACATCCGGATCCATCGAAGTCGCTTCGTCGTCACCCCACAGACCCAGGGCGTACTGAACGATTTCGTCGGCGACCTCCCGGTAGCGCTCGCCGGTGATGACGTTTATCACCGCCTGCACCCCGGTGAACTGCGAATACGGCGTCACCATGATCGGGTAGCCCAGGTCGGCACGCACGCGCGGGATTTCCTCCAGCACCTGCTCAAGCCGGTCCGCAATGCCCATGCTGCCCAGCTGGAACCGAAGGTTCGAGATCATTCCGCCCGGCACCTGGTGCAGATAGTGCAATGCATCGTAGGCCGCGGGTGCCCCGACCGGCAGGCCCTCGCGCGTCGCGATGGCACGGAAATGCTCCTCCACAGGCCGCAGCGACTCCTCATCGATCCGGGTGCGATAACCCAGCGCTCGCGCGTTGCGCGCCAGGTTGAACAGCGAGGGGTTCGAGGACGCCTCGGCCAGCGGCGGGATGGCGGTGTTGATACAGCGCACGCCGAGCCCGATCGCCTCCAGCGCGCACAGCGCGCCCAGCCCGGTGTTGCAATGGGTGTGGAATTCAACCTCGACCGCGCCCACCTCGGCCAGAACCAGGGGCAGCAGCGTGCGCACCCGCGCAGGCGTCAGCAGCGCGCCAGGATCCTTCAGGCAGATGCGAAACGGCCGTAGCCGGGCGGCCTCGCGCGCCTTGTTGGCATAGTAGGCATCGGTGTGCCGCGGAGAAATCGAGAAAATCAGGTTCACGATGGCATCGATGCCTACCTTGCGCGCGTCGGCCACCTGCAGCGCCCAGCCGTCGACCGTGTTGGAGCAGTCCGACACCCGCACCTGGGCGATGCCATGTGCCGCCAGGCGCTGGTACCAGAGCTCCTCCACCGATCGCGGTGTCACCTGAAAGGTCGCCAGTGAGCGGCCGCGGATGAAGCGCAAGGGCGTCTTGCGGATGCGCTGGCGCACCAGGCGCAAGCGCTCGAACGGGTCCTCGCGCAGTTCGCGGATAAGCTTCTTCTCGTGCCCGGCGGCCGAGATCTCGATCGCATCGAAGCCGGCGTCGTCCAGCCGTTCGGCAATCGGAAGGATCATCGCGGTGCGCATGGCCAGCGCCCACAGGCTTTGCTGGCCGTCTCGTACCGTCGTGTCGACGAATCTCACTTCATCCAATTCGGTCTCCAAGGCCCATTGGGCAAATTGTCATCGGGCTACCCGCGCAAAAGGTCAGGCCCATTCACGGTTGGCCAAAACGATTCAGCCCCGAGCGCCCCGACAGGAACTCGCTGGCGATGATCATGCGCTGCATCTCTGAAGAGCCTTCGGTGATAGTGCGCGAACGGGCGTCGCGGAACATGTGCTCCAGCGGCAACTCGCGCGACAGGC
>JANYAN010000041.1 GCA_025361305.1 Burkholderiales bacterium | reverse complement strand
GGGTTCTGAAACCCACAAGGCTGCCGTCACCGGCGACACCGTGGGCGATCCGTACAAGGACACAGCCGGCCCCGCCATCAACCCGCTGATCAAGATCATCAACATCGTGGCGCTGCTGATCGTGCCGCTGATGATGCAGATCCATGGCCCCAAGGGCGGCGCCGAAGCCGCTATGCCGGCCGCACCGGCGGCAATCAGCGCACCCGCAGCGGCACCGGCTGCTGCTGCGCCGGCCACGGCGCCTGCGGCGTCGCAGTGATGTGATGCCCGTTGGGACCGACGCCGGCTGTGGGTGACACGGTCGGTGGCCGGTCCCACGGTTGAACAAAAGGGGCCTGATCCTTGTGGATCGGCCCTTTTTCCTTGCCCCGCGCCTTGATCTCCAGCGCTAAAAGACCCGCCTTTAAGCGTCAACCACCATGAAAAAACAAAGTTGCCTTATGCACTAGGCCGCTCCGCGACTGTTGCGCGAGGTGCTTGGAAACGCCCTGCCCGACAGCCGCGAAAAATTCTTCCACCTGCTCCTCGGGCGCGAGGACGAGGTCAACTAAGGTGCCCGGAGCACAGCCCCGAGAACTCGATGGCCACCGCCACGCCAAAAGGGATGCTGCGCAGCGCGAGGTAGAAGACCAGGTTCGTCGCCCCCAGTGCCATGCCGTAACAGGCAATGGCCAAGGCGTCGGCACCTGACAGGCGCCAGCGCCGAGAAACCCACACGCAGCGGCGGGCGGGCATCCTACAACCCTTAACAACAGCAGGCATTGGTCGAAGATCGCCATACGGCAGCCCGACAATCGTTGTATGCCCAACGCCGTCTCCCTCCTGCGCGCCGCGCGACTGGCGCGCAGCGCCAAGCCCTTTCTTGCCCGGGGTGGTTTCAAGCGCGAGCGGTGTGAGGGCTGTCGCCTGGTGCCGAGCCACTGCATGTGTGCCTTGCGACCTTCGGTGCCGACGCGCGCAGGGGTATGCCTGCTGATGGCTGACATCGAGCCACTCAAGCCCAGCAACACCGGCTGGTTGGTGGCCGACGTGGTGGCCGACACCTTCGCCTTCGGCTGGGCGCGCACTGAAACCGACCCCGCGCTCCTGACCCTGCTGCGCGACCCGCAATGGCAACCTTATGTAGTGTTTCCCGGGGAATATGCGGCGCCCGAGCGGGTGGTGCACACCGTGCAACCGCCTGACCCAGCCGGCACCGGGACCGGCAAGCGCCCGCTGTTCATCCTGCTGGACGGCACCTGGTCCGAGGCCCGCAAGATGTTCGGACGAAGCCCCTACCTCGCCGCCCTGCAGCGTGGGAGGGCGCCGCTCACCAGCGACTGCGCGAGGTTTCCATGTTGCAGCTACCGAGCGCTCGCGAAGGCATGACCAGGTAAAAAGATGGCTGGGGATCAGTCGCCTTGCCGCAGGCGAAGGTCGCTGGAATGCTGCAGCAGCGCTTTGGCCGCTTCGATCCGAAGGGCCAGTGCAACGGTTTCGTCCTGCATGACCTGGAGCAAAAAACGCTTCGGATCTCCAACATCAGAAGCAGAAGCAGAGGCAGCGGCAGACGCGGGTCGCCCGATTGCGAGGGGTTCGTCGGCGCTGGCCGCAACCGCCACGGTCGATTGCGAACGACGCGTGGCCGGCACTAGCTGCTCGAACGCCGCCTCGAACACGGCCTGCTTTATCACTTCGATACCACGCAACAAAGTTGCCTGACCTTCTGCATTGGGTGGAATGTCAAGCCACGGTGAATCGGCAAAGACGGGCACCAGGTCAGGCGCCAGGAACGCGGACCAGTTCCCGGTCTGTTCCTGACGCGCCGGTACCAGCCGGGCATGGAGTTCCTGGCGCAGTGCCGATGCATCCGAAGCCGGCATCAAGCCAACACGGCTGGATTCGATATCCGCCAGATAGCGCAGGCGCAAGCACTCAAGAAACGCATGCGCCTGCGCGACTGCGATCGGCTCTGCGAGGGAAAACCAAAGCTGAAGACCATCGACACCGGAAACGGCAATGGCCGGGGCAGGAAGATCAAGTTCGGTCTGAACGCCGTGCCAGACTCTTGACAGCGCCTCCCAGCTCGGCGGACGCGTCAGCTCCATCACCATGGCACGCACCCG
>JANYAN010000038.1 GCA_025361305.1 Burkholderiales bacterium | reverse complement strand
CCTGCGCGCCAGCCGCAAGGGCTGGGTAGAGAACTTCAAAGACACGGCGGCCTATCCGCCCAAGTTCAAGGACAGCTGGTTCAAAGGCACCGGCCGCAGCATCGACAACGAGTTGTTCTTCAACCAGGCCCAGAAACCCCTGATCGAAAGCGCCGGCGGCATTTACGCGATGTCGGACGAGGCGATCGCCAACTGCATCGCGGCGCTCAACGCCGTGGGCGTGAAGGCTGCCAAATCGCATTTCGACACCAGCTTGCTTAAAGAGATCTGAGATGCAAACCGCCTGCGCGCCACATCCGGTTGCCGATCTCGTGGAGCGGTCCGCGGTCTGCCGTCGGCCCGTTGTCGCGGTTCGTGGATAGCCGCTTCTTGCCAGTGTTTTCGCGTCGCGGCAGGCCGTGACATGGCAACGCAAGCACCGTGGAGCAACTGGCATGAGCGATCGCGACCTGCGGATCGACAGGGTCCGGCGCGAATTCGCGGTCGCCGGCTCACCCCCGCTGGTAGCGCTGAACGGCGTGTCGCTCGCCTGTCCTTCGGGGTCTTTCACGGCGCTGATCGGGCCTTCGGGATGCGGCAAGTCGACCTTGTTGCGCCTGATCGCGGGGCTGGACCAGCCAGATTCCGGCAGCCTGTTGATCGGCGGTGAATCGCCGCAGGCCTTGCAACGCAGCGGCCGGTTGGGCATCGCGTTCCAGGACGCGGCCTTGCTGCCGTGGCGCTCGGTGGTGGAGAACGTACGCCTGCCGCTGGACATCACCGGCAACGCTACACCGGCGGATCGCCAGCGCATCGCGTCGCTCGTGCACCTGGTGGGCCTTGCGGGTTTCGAGAAATCCCTGCCAGCACAGTTATCCGGTGGCATGCGCCAACGCGTGGCGATAGCACGTGCACTGGTGACCCAGCCCGACGTGTTGCTGCTGGACGAACCCTTCGGCGCGCTGGACCAGATCCTGCGGCGCGCAATGAACGTGGAGTTGCAGCGCATCTGGAGCGAGCGGCCCACCACCACGGTGCTGGTGACCCATGGCATCGACGAGGCGCTGTTTTTGTCGGACCGGGTCGCGGTCATGCAAAGCCGGCCGGGCCGCATCGCAGAAGTCATCGATGTGCCGTTCGCCCGACCACGCGATATGTCGCTGTTCAGTACCAAAGCCTTTCGCGCGCTGGAAGAACAGGTGGCCGCGGTGCTTTATCGCAGCGAGCCATCCGCTGCCGGGGCCGTGCATGAAGGCTGACACCGGCAACCGAGGCGCGCTGCCGGGCCTGCTGGCGCTGCTGGTCGTATGGGAAATAGCCGGGCAAATGCAATGGGTCGGTGACGGCGCATTGCCGGCCCCGAGCGACATCCTGCGCCAGGCATGGGCCGACCGGTCCGATTACCCGGCGCATATCTGGGGCACATTACGCACGTCCTTGATCGGTTTCGCGATCGGCAATGTCGTCGCTGTGATGATGGGCCTGTGGTTCGTCTGGTGGCGTCCCGCCGGGCGTTTGATGGCGGCGGTCAACGTGACCTTGTTTGCGATGCCGCCGATTGCGTTGGTGCCTATCCTGGTGATTGCGCTGGAGGGCGACACTCCGCGTGTCACGCTGGCAGCGTTGTCGGTGTATTACCCCACCATGGTCGCCACCGTGCTGGGCCTGACGCAGGTCGATCCGCGTTTGTCGGACCTGGTGCGTGTGTATGGTGGCCGTGCGTGGTCGGTGGTGCGGCATGTGCGCCTGCGCAGCGGCCTGCCCACGCTGCTGGCGGGTTTGCGCGTGGCGGCACCGGCAGCCGTGCTGGGCTCCTTGTTGGCGGAATTCGGCAGTGGCGGAAACGCCGGGCTCGGAACCTATCTGATCGGTTCACTCGGCCGCGCGGACCCGGCACGGCTGTGGGGTATCGGGCTGGCGGCAACGGCCATCAGCGGCCTGGCCTATTGCTGTGTGGACCTGGCCGCACGCCGGTTCGCCGGCAACACGCTCAGTGTCAGCACACCGATAGGCGCGCAGGGCGCGGTCGACACCGAATCGACCCTGTTGCGGTGGGGTATGGCGGCGGGCACCGCGGCCATGCCTTTTATTTTCTGGTGGGCCGCGGTGTCGATGTTCCAGACCATGGGTGTGTCGGACGTGGTGCTGCGCAGCCCGGTCGGGGTGTTCCAGCATCTCTTCCTGTCGGACAACGCCGCCGAGAATCTGCAACGCCTGGGACATGCGCTGGCCGAGACATTGCCGTACACACTGCTGGGCATGGTCGCCGGGCTGCTCGTGGCATTCACATTGGCCGTGGCCAGCACGACCTGGCCTAACCTGGGCCGCACCATGCTGCCGGTATCGCTGGTTACGCAGTCGATGCCGCTGGTGGCGCTGACACCGCTGGTGGTGCTGGTGTTTGGCCGGGGCACGAGCAGCATCATGGTGGTGACTATTTCGGTCACTTTTTTCCCCGCCTTCGTCACCATGGCGCAAGGCCTGTCGTTGGTACCGCCGACAGTGCAGGATTTCGTACGCGCTTACGGTGGCGGGCGCTGGCGGCAATTGCGGCTGATCGCCATTCCGTGGTCGGTACCGTATTTGTGTGCCGCTGCCCGACTGGCCGCGCCGCGGGCGTTTCTGGGCGTGATGATCGCCGAATGGCTGGCCACGGGCACCGGCATCGGCAACTTGCTCAACGAATCGCGCGGCACGCTGGACTTCGGAATGATCTGGAGTGTGGCCGTGGTGGCCATCGTGATCGCGGTGACCCTCAACACACTGGTTGCAACGCTGGAGCGTTCCGTGCTGCGCCGTTATGCGATGACATAAGCGCCATGGCAGAAGCGCCGCAAGCCCTGCTCCCACCCTGACACCAGACCCGAGAAAGTTAACCATGGACCATAAAAGTAGCGTACGCGATCGCGTCTTCACCGAACTGCGCAAGGTGGCGTATCCCGACAGCCGGTTCGACTACGACTTCGGCGAGTTCATCACCGATTTCCAGGGCAGCAGCGCCGCGACCGACCGCCTGATGGCGCACCGCTTCTACCGGCAAGCGCAATGCATCTTCATCACGCCGGACAACTGCATCGAAGAGCTTCGGTACCGTACGCTGCAGGACGGCAAGCTGATCCTCATGACCACCTACTCGATCAAGCGTGGGTTCTGGCTGCTTGATCCGGCCAGGATACCGAAGGACCGCTATCTGTACGCGGCTACGCTTGACGGCATGGAACGCCACGGCACGCATCTGTCGCTGGCCGACATCCGGGACAAGCTGCCCAGGCTCGACTACATGATTACCGGCACCGGCGCCATCAACGAAAAGGGCGTGCGGTTCGGCAAGGGGCATGGCTTCTTCGACGCCGAATGGGGCATGTTGTACCGCATCGCGAAGATCGGCACCGACACACCCACCGCGGCTCTGGTACACGACTGCCAGGTACTGGACGAAACCCTTTATCCGGAGGTCTTCGACACCGTGGCCGATGTCATCTTCACGCCTAC
>JANYAN010000541.1 GCA_025361305.1 Burkholderiales bacterium | reverse complement strand
ACGCATCGCGCCTCTCGCTCGAGCGCTTCGGGGCGCTGAATGACCACGTGCAGGAAAGCCTGGCCGGCGTGCGGACGGTGCGCGCCCTGGGCCTGCAGGCTCGCAGTGAAGCACAGTTCTCCGCACTGGCTGGCGCCGCGGCGGATGCCAGCTATCAGGCGCAGCGCTGGGAAGCCACCTACGAGCCAGCGGTGGGTTTCACGCTCGCCGGCGCAACCGCACTGACGCTGGGTGTGGGTGGCTGGCTGGTTTGGCATGACCAGTTGACTGTGGGGCAGCTCACCTCGTTCAGCCTGTATCTTGGGCAGCTGATCTGGCCCATGTTCGCAGCCGGTTGGGTGCTGTCGCTGATGGAACGGGGCAAAGCGGCTTGGGGTCGACTGCAGCCGGTGCTCGATGCGCCACTGACAGTGGACGACCATGGCACGGCGCCCGAAGTCACGCCGGGGCCGGTGGCCCTGCAGGCGATCACTTTCAGCTATCCCGGCCAGCCACGGCCAGCGCTGCAGGATGTGTCGCTGCAATTGCAACCAGGCCGCACGCTGGGGCTGGTGGGGCCGACCGGCGCCGGGAAATCCACGCTGCTGCGGCTGCTGCTGCGCCATGACGCGCCGAACGAAGGGTGCCTGCAGTGGAGCGGCCTGAACCTGCACGACTACACACTGGATGCACTGCACGCCGCGATCGCGTGGGTGCCGCAGGAACCGTTTCTGTTCTCGGCCTCAGTGGCAGACAACATCGCCCTGGCCCAGCCTGGCGCCAGCCGCGATCAGGTGCACCTGGCGGCCACGCTGGCTGCGGTCCACCAGGACATCCTGCGCCTGCCGCGCGGCTACGACACGCCCGTGGGTGAGCGCGGTGTCACCCTCTCTGGCGGTCAGCGCCAGCGTGTCGCGATCGCCCGCGCGCTGCTGGCCGATGCGCCGCTGCTGCTGCTGGACGACGCGTTGTCAGCCGTCGACACCGAGACCGAAGCGCGCATTCTGTCGCACCTGCGCCAGGCCCGGGTGGGCCGCACGGTGATCATCGTCAGCCACCGGCTCAGTACGGTGGCTGACGCCGACGAGACCATCGTGCTGCGCGAAGGCCACCTGGTGGAGCGCGGCAGCCACGCCGCGCTGGTAGCCGGCAACGGCTGGTATGCGCGCCAGTGGCGCTACCAGCAACTGGAGGCCAGCCTCGATGCCAGCTAGTTCCTTCACCGCCTCGTGGCTGGCACCGCTGTCCAGCACGCGCCGTGCACTCTTCGGTGACGCAGCTGCCCTGCTCGTGCGCGCGGCCGCGCCCGAGCGCCACCACCTGCTGTACGGCATCGCCTGGCTGACAGTGGCCGCCATCTTGGAGACGCTCGGGCCACTGGTGGGCAAGTACCTGATTGACAACTACCTGCTGGCGCGCAACGCGCAGATTCCCGCCATCGCCGGCCTGCTGCTGGGCGCGCTGGTGGCCGGCATGGTATCGAGCTGGCTGCGCTATCTGCAACTGGCGCGGCTGGCCGGGCTGGCCATGCGGTCGGTGCGGCGCATTCGCGAAGGCGTGTACGGCCACGTGCTGAGCCTGCCCATGGGCTACTTCGATCGAGCCATCACGGGCCAGCTGGTCAGCCGCGTCACCAACGACACCGAAGCAGTGAAGACGCTTTACGTGCAGGTGCTGTTCGTGATGCTCGACAGTGTGATCGTGCTCGGCGGCACGATGCTGGCAATGCTGTGGCTGGATTGGCGGCTGATGCTGATCGTCACCACGCTGGTGCCGGCCGTGGTGCTGGTCGTCATGCTGTACCAGCGGCTTTCGGCGCCAGCCGTCACACGCACCCGGGAATTGCGCAGCGAGCTCAACGCCCAGATGGCCGAATCCATCGCGGGCATGCCCATCCTGCAGGCCAGCAACGCATCGGCGCGTTTTTGCGAGCGCTTTGCCGCGATGAATGAGGCGCACTACCAATCGCGCCAGCGCGAACTGCGTGCCAACGCCTGGCTGCTGCGCCCGGTGCTGGACTGGCTCAACATTGTGCTTCTGGCCGTTGTGATCTGGGTCTTTGGCGAGCGCGGCCAGGGCGTGGCGCTGAGCGCGTTACAGGTGGGGATCCTCTACGCTTTCATCAACTACATCTCGCGCGTGGTGGAACCGCTGATCCAGATCACGATGCAGTTCTCGCAGCTGCAGCAGGCGATGGTGGGCGCCGCGCGCGTGCACACACTGCTCAAGGAAGCCGAGGCGCCGAGCGCGGCAGACCACGGCCAAGTGACTGCAGGCGGCATCAGCATCGAAGGCTTGACGTTCGAATACCAGCCGGGCCGCCCGGTATTGCACGACGTGAACCTGCAGATTGCACCGGGCAGCTTCTACGGCATCGTGGGCCATACGGGCAGCGGCAAGAGCACGGTGCTGTCGCTGCTGCTGCGCTTCTATCCGTCCACGCCGGGCAGTATCCGCATCGACGGAACGCCGGTCGAGGCCATCGCCGAAGGCCATTTCCGCGCTCGCGTCGGCCTGGTGCCGCAAGAGCCTTTCCTTCTGGCGGCCAGTGCCAGAGAGAACATCGACATGGGCCGACGCCTGACCGATGCCCAGATCGAGACGGCCGCCCGTGCCGCCCATGCGCACGACTTCATCGCCGGCCTTGAGAATGGCTACGACACGTCGCTGGGCGAAGGCGGTGCACGCCTGTCGGTGGGCCAGAAGCAGCTGTTGGCCATTGCCCGCGCACTGGCGGGGCAGCCGCGCATCCTGTTCCTGGACGAGGCCACTTCGCACATCGACTCCGAGACCGAACAAGTGGTGCAGCGGGCGCTGACGGCGCTGCGCGGCAAGGTCACCATCGTGGCCATCGCCCACCGCCTGTCTACTGTGCGCGGCGCCGACTGCATCGTCGTGCTCAACCACGGGCGCATGGCCGAATCAGGTACCCACGGCGAGCTGATGGCAGTTGAAAACGGCTTGTATCAGCGGCTCTACCTGCTGCAGCAGCTCGAGCGTGACGAGGAGCCCGCGATCAGCTTGCCAGCGGCGACGTGATCTCGTCGATCCGCGCCATCACTTGGGGGGTGAGCTTGGGGATCACGGCCACGGCGCCCAGGTTGTCCTGCAGTTGCGAAATCCTGGATGCCCCGGTAATGACGGTGCTCACCCTGGGATTGCGTGCCGCCCAGGCGATGGCCAGCTGTCCGAGCTGGCATCCCAGTTCGGCGGCCACGGCCTCGAGTTGCGCCACGGCAGAATTTTTCGCGACATCGGTCAGCCCCTTGACGAGAAACCCCATGCCCTCGAGCGCACCACGGCTGCCCGCAGGCACACCCTGGCGATATTTGCCGGTCAGCAAGCCGCTGGCCAAGGGGCTCCAGGTGGTCAGCCCCAGTCCGATGTCTTCGTAGAGCCGCGCATATTCCTGTTCGACGCGCTTGCGGTGGAACAGGTTGTACTGCGGTTGCTCCATCACAGGTTTGTGCAGGTGGTGCCTGTCGGCAATGTCCCAGGCCGCGCGGATCTCATGCGCCGACCATTCACTGGTGCCCCAGTAAAGGGCCTTGCCGCGGGTGATCATGTCGCTCATGGCCCATACCGTTTCCTCCACCGGAGTGTGGGGGTCAGGCCGGTGGCAGAACACCAGATCGATGAAATCCAGGCCCATGCGCTTGAGCGAGCCGTCGATCGCCTGGGTAAGGTATTTCCGGTTGAGAGTGTCCTTGCGGTTGGCCGCCTGGCCCTCGCGGTCCAGGCCCCAGAAGAACTTGGTGGAGACGACGTAGTTCAAGCGCGGCCACTTGAGTGCCTTCAGGGCCTCGCCCATCACCACCTCGCTCTGGCCGGCGGCATAGGCCTCGGCGTTGTCGAAGAAGTTGACGCCCGCGTCGAACGCGGCCGCCATCATCTCGCGCGCGGCGGCCACGTCCACCTGCTTGTGATAGGTCACCCAGGACCCAAGGGAAAGTTCGCTGACCTGCAGGCCGCTGCGGCCAAGACGTCGGTACTGCATGGGTTGTGCCCCGTTTGATGTGGAAGAAGCCGCAAAGGCTAGCAGATTCGTCCGATCCGCCGGACGGTGGTCTTAAATTAGATTTCCTAATATCAATTGAGATTCATTAACCAGACTAGCGCTATCCCGTCGCACTACGCACAATGCAAGCGATCAATCGATCAGGAGACGATCATGCTCATCGGCGTACCCAAGGAAATCAAGAACCATGAATACCGTGTCGGTCTGACGCCGGCCAGCGCGCGCGAATTGACGGCGCACGGGCACCAGGTGCTGGTGCAGACCGGCGCCGGCACTGCCATTGGGCTGACCGACGAGCAGTACCTGGCGGCAGGCGCGCAGATGGCGGACAGTGCAAGCGAAACCTTTGCCCGTGCCGAAATGATCGTCAAGGTCAAGGAGCCGCAACCGCAGGAATGCGCCATGCTGCGGCCGGGCCAGATTCTGTATACCTACCTTCACCTGGCTCCCGACCCCCAGCAGACCCAGGCGCTGATCGAGTCCGGCGCGGTCTGCATTGCCTACGAAACCATCACCGGACCCGGCGGCGGCTTGCCGCTTCTGGCCCCGATGAGCGAGGTCGCCGGCCGGATGGCCGTGCAGGCCGGCGCGCATTACCTGGAGATTGCCCATGGCGGCCGCGGCCTGTTGCTGGGCGGCGTGCCGGGCGTGGCACCGGGCCATGTGGCTGTGATCGGCGCCGGCGTCGTGGGAACCAACGCGCTGCAAATGGCCGTCGGCCTGGGCGCGCGCGTCACCGTTCTGGACAAGAGCGTGGACCGGCTGCGGCAACTGGACCTGATCTTTGGTAACCGCATCAGCACCGTCTATTCCACCGCCCACAGCATCGAGGAAGCCGTGCTGGATGCCGACCTGGTGATCGGCGGTGTGCTGGTTCCCGGCGCTGCCGCGCCCAAGCTGGTGACGCGTTCGCACATCTCGCGCATGAAGAAAGGCGCCGTCGTCGTCGACGTGGCGATCGACCAGGGCGGCTGTTTTGAAACCTCGCACGCCACCACCCACGCCGAGCCGGTCTACCTGGTTGACGGGGTGGTGCACTACTGCGTGGCCAATATGCCCGGCGCCGTCGCGCGCACGTCGACCTTCGCCCTGAACAACGCCACCATCGGCCACGCCCTTGCTTTGGCCAGCAAGGGCTGGAAAGAGGCGTTGCGCAGCGATGCGCACCTGCGCCACGGCCTCAACGTGTGCCAGGGCAAGGTGACGTACGAAGCCGTCGCCCGTGATCTGGGCTACGCGTACGTTGATTCGGCAACACTGCTTGGCTGAGGCCGCCGCCCCAGAGCTATCAGCCACGCCTCATAGCCGCCTCGCAGCGGCCGCACCGACAAATAGCCATTGCCCAATAGTTCACGCGCAGCCTGGATGGCGCCGGCATCTTCCGGGCAGGCGCAAATGGTGACGATCGGCATCTCCTTCGGCCAGTCCTGCACGGCCACCTGCAGCGCGCCATGCTCGGCGGCTCTGGCGCCTTCGATCAGGCCTGTTTCCGCGACCATCGTGGCGCCACGCAAATCCAGCACAAGCGGGCGCTGGTCGGTCTGCATGGCGGCGAGCAGCTCAGCGGGCGTGATGTGGGGGATGTCGCCCAGTTGCCGGAACCGGTATTTCTGCCGCAACTTCCAGGCAACCCAGGTGCCTGCCAATAACAGCAGCACGGCCACGGCTGTGCCGGTGTTCTGGTCGAGCACAGCGATCACGACACGCACTGCGTCTTTGAGCAGCCAGCCGGCAACCAGCGCCAGCCCGGCCCACAGGGCAGCGCCGGCGCCGGCCGCCAGCAGAAAGCCCACACGGTTCATCCGCATGGCGCCGGCAATCGGCGGCGCCACCGTGGAAAAGCCGGGAATGAACTTGGCAACCACCAGAGACGAGACGCCCCAGCGAATGAAGCGCGCCTCGGTCTGGCTGACGCAGGAGGCCGGATTGATCGACAGCTTGCATAGCCCGGCCAACACCCGATAGCCGAACAGCTTGCCCGCCTGGTACCAGACCCAGTCGGCAATGACAGACGCCAGCACGGCCGCTGCCAGCACCTTGCCCAGATGCCCGGGCGCCGCGGCCAGACTGCCGGCCAGAAGAAGCGTTGGCACGGCGGGGACAGGAAGGCCCAGCTGCTGCAGCAACACGTTCAGGAAGACGACGGTGACGACGTCCTGTTGCAGGCCCTGGCTCAGGTGGACGAGATCCATTGCGAACAGACTGGAGGAACGTTGGTAGGGGAGCGCCAGTCTACTGCGCCACGCAATGGCCGCGCCGCGGCAGGGCTACCTGCCCATCGCCTTGTTCCACACCTCGTGCGTCCACGCGTCGGGGCCCGGGTCTTTCCTGATCACCGGCTCGCCGCCACCGGCCAGCAACACCTTCACGGTGCGCTGGTAGGCTGCCGGATCGAGCTTGCCGAGCTCTGGCGTCCCTGTGGCTGTCATCAGCCTGGCGACGTTTGCCAGCTGACGCCGTTGCAGCACTGCCGTCGTGCTGCCAACGCCCGCTGCTTTGACAACGATCTTCGCCGCTTCATCCTGATGCTTGATCGCGTAGTCCCAGCCCCTGATCGAAGCCTTGACGAACCGTCCCAGCCTGGCCACGTAGGGCGCGTCTTTCAGGTCGGGCCCGCGCGCGTAGAGGCCATCCTCCAGCGTGGCTACGCCCTGGTCTTCATAGTGAAAGGCAACCAGTTCGGCCGGTTTAAGCCCCGCGTCGACCAGCTGCCAGTACTCGTTGTAGATCATGGTCGAGATGCAGGCGGCCTGGTTATTCAGCAGCGGGGCAACGTCGAAGCCTTGCCTGAGAATCTTCACGTCGGCGGTGGGGCCACTGGTGCTCAGGCCCAGTTTGCCCATCCAGCTGAGGAAGGGGTACTCGTTGCCGCCAAACCAGACGCCCAGGGTTTTGCCCTTGAAATCTGCCGGCGTGGCTACGCCGCTGGATCTTCTGCACGTCAACATCATCCCCGAACGGTTGAACAGCTGGGCAACGTTGACCATGGGCACGCCGGCTTCACGGGCGGCCAGTGCGCTGGGCATCCAGTCCACGGCCATATCGGCGCCGCCGGCGGCCAGCACCTGCGAGGGCTCGACGTCGGGGCCACCGGGCTTGAGGATGACATCCAGACCGGCCTGCCTGTAGAACCCTTTGGCCTGGGCCACGTAGTAGCCGGCAAATTGCGCCTGCGGCAGCCACTTCAGCTGCAGCGTGACCTTGTCTGCGGCCAGGGCCGGGGCTGCGAAGCCGAGCAACGCCGCCAGGCCACTCGCCGCCCAACGCGCAAGGTACCCGTCGAAAGCTTTTTCTTGAGTCATCACTTACTCCTTCTGGCCCGGATCTTGCACCCTTCGTGCTCTAATAAAAGCATCACCTATGCGATTATTTGATGCTTGCGGGGACGCGCCGGTGTCATCAGAATGCGTTCAGGGATCCCCTCACCATCTCCAGGAGTATCGCGATGAACGACTCGATGAATCCAGTGCGCCGGCGCTTGCTCGGCGCTTCCGCGGCGGCAGGCAGCCTGGCAGCGGCGGGCTCCCTGCTCAGCGTGAGCGCCCTGGCCCAGGGCAAGGCCCGGGTCGATATGCAGCTGGGCTGGATCACCGGTGGCAACCAGACCGGCGAGGTGGTCGCCAAGCGGCTGGGCTACTACGACCAGGAAGGCATCGATTTCGCGATCCAGCCGGGCGGCCCGAACATCGATGGTGTGGCCATCGTGGCGGCCGGCCGCTACGAAGTAGGGCAGGTCTCGTCCAGCCCGTCCAATATGCTCGCCGTGTCGCAAGACCTGCCGATCAAGGTGTTTGCCGTCGGCCTGCAGCAGCACCCCTACACCTTCTTTTCGCTGAAGAAGAATCCGATCCGCACGCCGCAGGACATGGTCGGCAAGAAGATCGGCATCCAGTCCACTGGCATGGTGCTGCTGCGCGCGCTGCTGGCCAAGAACAAGATCAACGAAAAAGACCTGACCATCATCCCCATCGGCAACGACCTGACGCCGGTGCTCACCGGCCAGGTGGACGCGGCCACTGGCTGGCAGACCAACACCTCGGCGCTCAAGCCCCTGGGCCCGGACCGCATCGACCTGCGGCTGTGGGATACCGGCGTGAAGCTCTATGCCCTGCCCTACTACGCGACGACGCAAACCCTGGCGACCAAGCCCGAGGTGCTGCAACGGTTTTTGCGGGCCACCACCCGTGGCTGGGCCTACGCGAACAAGAACCGCGACGCGGCCGTGGACATCCTGCTCAAGGAATACCCCAACCTGGTGCGCGAAGACGAGCGGCTGGCGCTGGAAGTGCAGATGGGCTACACCTTCAATGCCCAGACCCAGGCCAACGGCTGGGGCACGATGGACCGCGGGGTGTGGCAAGACCAGATCACGCAATACGCCGACCTGGGACAGTTCACCAAGCGCGTACCCAAGGTGGACGAGGTGATGACGATGGACATCCTCAACGCCACGCGCGACTACCGCCTCAAGGCATTCTCGGCAACCTGAGGGCTCTCATCCATGGATGCAGCACAAGCGTCCCCGCCCGCGGCGGGGGTGAGGGGCATGGCTTTGCCCCAGATGGACGCCAGCGACCTGACGCAGCCCAACGCCGGGTTGTCCGTGCGTTGCCGCAACGTGTCGGTGCGATTCTTTACCGAGCGGCGCAGCGTCACTGCCCTGCACGACGTCAGCATCGATGTGGGCGCCGGCGAGTTCCTGACGCTGCTGGGCCCTTCGGGCTGCGGCAAGTCGACCTTTCTGAGGGTGGTGGCCGACCTGATCGCGCCCAGCCACGGCAGCCTGGATGTGCTCGGTGCTACACCACAGGTGGCCCGCCTGCGCCGCGACATCGGCTTCGTCTTCCAGGACGCGGCCCTGCTGCCCTGGCGCACCGCGTTGCAGAACGTGGAATTGCCGTTCGAGGTGGCGCGCGGCAGGACGCAAAGCGCCAAGCCAGCGCGCGCCACGCCGCGCGAGCTGCTGGAGATGGTGGGCCTGAAGGGCAGCGAGAACGCCTATCCGCACGAATTGTCGGGCGGCATGCGCCAGCGTGTGTCGATTGCACGGGCGCTGGTCACCGACCCGCGCATCCTGCTGATGGACGAGCCCTTCGGCGCACTGGACGAGATCACCCGCGACCGGCTCAACGAAGAACTGCGCCGAGTCTGGAAAGAGCTGGGCATGACTGTCCTGTTCGTCACGCAC